>CAWUND010000163.1:0-3439 GCA_963923815.1 uncultured bacterium | reverse complement strand
AGGGGCGCAGGTTGATGTTCACGAAGCCCCAGCCGTAGGTGTTGGCCACCTCCGAACACAGGCGGTTCACCTGGTCGTAGTTGCCCTTCACCGCCATCAAGGTGGGGTTGTAAATCAGCGTGCCGAGCACCTTGCCCAGCTCCAGATCGCTGGGGATGAACACGCAGCACTCCAGGCCGGCGTGGGCGGCGATGGCGGCGGTGGAGTTGGCCAGGTTGCCGGTGGAGGCGCAGCTCACCGTTTTGAAGCCCAGCTCCCGGGCGCGGGTGAGGGCCACCGACACCACCCGGTCCTTGAAGGACAGGGTGGGCATGTTGACGCCGTCGTTCTTGATGTAGAGGCTCTTGAGCCCGAGGCGCTTGGCCAGGTTGTTGGCCTTGAGCAGGGGGGTGAAGCCGGTGCCCACATCGATGGGGTCGCCGGCGATGGGCAGAAATTCCCGGTACCGCCAGATCGAGGCGGGGCCGGCTTCGATGGTGGCGCGGCTGACGCGGGCCTTGATGGCCTCGTAGTCGTACACCACCTCCAGCGGGCCGAAGCAGACGTCTTCGCAGACGTGGCGGGCTCCGGCTTCGTAGGGCTGGCCGCACTCCTTGCAGCGCAGGCCCGTGAAGGTGGGCCCGGCGGTGGAGAGGGAGAGGGTCGCCGTCACGATCGCACCCAGGACAGTCGCAGGACGCTAGCAGCGCCGCCCGAGCCTCCGAATCAATCCCGACTCCAAAGGTCGGGTATTCGCGTGAGCGGCTGAAAGCCCCGCGCGCCGTGCGGGTTGACCTGCCGGCCTGGGTTCCTAGCCTCCGCTGGTGAATGAGCAGCCCTGTGCAGCCCCCCGCTGAACGCCTGACCCGCCCGCTGCGCTGGCTGGCCTGGCTGGGCCTGCTGCTGGCGGCGCTGGTGGTGGTGCCCCGGCTGCTGATCGAAATCCAGTGGTTTGCCCAGTTCGGTGCCGAGCCGGTGATCCTGCGGCGCTGGCTGCTGCAGCTGTTGGGCTTTGGCCTGGTGTTGGGGCTGGGGGTGCCGCTGCAGCTGCAGCAACTGCGGCGCTGTTGGCGCCTGCGCCAGGGCTCGGCCCGCAAGCTGGTGCCGGAGTTGCCGCTGCTGCGGTTGCGCCCTTGGGGCCTGCTGCTGCTGTTGGCCGGGCTGTTGCTGCTGCTGGCCGGGGGCCTGAGTTATCTGCTGGTGCAGGCGCGCGACCTGATCGCCGCCCCCTTTAGCGGTGATGTGATCACCGGCATTCCGGTGTTCGCCGACCTGCCCCCCTGGTTGGTGCTGGGGTTGGTGCTGGCGCTGGTGCCACTGCTGCTGTGGGCGCCGTACACCAGCCTGCGGATCATCCTGGCGGCGGCCCTGGTGGCCAGCGCCACCGCCGTTGCCCGGGGCTGGAGCCTGTGGCTGCCCGCCCTGCTGGCGGCACCTTTCGGTGAATCGGATCCCCTCACCGGGTTTGACCTCAGCTTCACGGTGCTGCGGCTGCCGGCGCTGCACCTGCTGGTGAGTGTGGTGCTGGCCCAGGGCATGGTGGGCCTGGCGGGCTGCCTCTGGCTCACCCTCAGTGAGGGCACCAGCCTCACCGACCTGCGCTTCCCGGGCCTGAGCCGCGAGCAGCAGCGGGTGCTGCAGCCGCAGTTGGCGGTGCTGGCGCTGATGGCCGCCCTCAGCAACGCCCTTGCCCCCTTCGACCTGATGGTGCAGGGCAGCGGCGTGGCCTCCGGGGCCGGTTTTGTGGATCTGCACGTGCGCCTGCCGCTGCGGTTGGCGCTGGCCCTGCTGCTGGCCCTCACCGGCTTGGGGCTGCTGGTGCCCACCCCCCGCCGTTGGCTGCGGCGGGCCGCCCTGATTCCGCTGGCCTCCACCGCCCTGTTGGTGCCGTTCATGGAATGGGTGGTGGCGCCGGTGGTGCAACGCATTTGGGTGCAGCCGCGGGAGCTGGAGCTGGAGACCCCCTACCTGCGGCGCAGCATCGCCGCCACCCGCCGGGGCTTCGGCCTGGAGGCGGTGCGGGATTTGGATTTGCAACCGCGCCAGCAGCTCAGCGCCGCCGATCTGCAGAAGGCCCCGGGCACCCTCGCCAATGTGCGGCTGTGGGACAGCATTCCGCTGCTGGAGGCCAACCGCCAGCTGCAGCAGCTGCGCCTCTACTACCGCTTCACCTCAGCGGCCGTCGACCGCTACCCGCTCAAGGGCGACCCCAAGCGCCAGGGCTCGCAGCAGGTGTTGATCTCGGCCCGGGAGCTCGACAGCTCCGCCCTCACCCAGGACGCCCGCACCTGGTTGAACCGCCACCTGGTGTTCACCCATGGCTATGGCTTCACGGTGTCGTCGGTGAACACCGCAGGGCCTGACGGTCTGCCGCTCTATTTCGTGAAGGACCTGGGGCGGGGCCAGAAGGTGCAGGGCATTCCCCAGCTCGGCATCAACGCGGAGCAGGCCCAGCGGGCCCTGCCGGTGGGGCGGCCGCGCCTCTATTACGCCTCGGCCCCCTCCCCCTACGCCATCGCCCCCACCCAGGTGCGCGAATTCGACTACCCCGAGGGGGAGTTGAACGTGTACTCCCACTACGAGGCCGGCACGGGGGTGCCGATCCATGGCCCCCTCGACCGGCTGATGGCGGCCTTCTATCTGCCGGAGCCGCGGCTGCTGTTCACCGGATCGCTGAAGCCCTCCTCGCGGCTGCTGATCCGCCGTCAGGTCAACCAACGCCTCGCCGCCCTGGCCCCCTTCCTGCGCTTTGAGAGCAAGCCCTACCTGGTGACGGCCCGGGTGCGCAACGCGCCCGGATTCCGGCCCGAGCACCATCAGTACTGGCTGCTGGATGGCTTCACCGTGAGCCGCAGCTACCCCTATTCCGACCCCAATCCCGCCGGCATCCGCTATTTCCGCAACCCCGTGAAGGCGGTGGTGGATGCCTACAACGGCCAGGTGTGGCTGTACGTGAGCGATTCGGGCGATCCGCTGCTGCGCACCTGGCGCCGCGCCTTCCCTGAGCTGTTCCGACCCCTGGCGGCCATGCCCCCCGAACTGCTGGCCCACATTCAGGTGCCCCAGAGCCAGTTCCAGGTGCAGGCGGAGCGGCTGCTGCGCTACCACGTCACCAACGTGCGCACCTTCTACAACGGTGACGACGTGTGGGCGATCCCGCAGGAGATCTACGGCAGCGCCACCACCGCCGTGCGGCCGTACCACGTGACGGTGCAGCTGCCGGGCCAGAGCCGCCCGGAGTTTGTGCTGCTGCTGCCGTTCACCCCCCTGCGGCGGCCCAACATGGTGGGTTGGCTGGCGGCCCGCAACGATCCCCCCAACTACGGCGAGCTGTTCCTGGTGCGCTTCCCGCAGCAACGGCTGCTGCTGGGGCCGCAGCAGATCTCGGCCCTGATCGAGCAGGACCCGGCCATCAGCTATCAATTTGGCCTTTGGAACCGCGAGGGCTCGCGCCTGGTGC
>CAWUND010000162.1:0-3448 GCA_963923815.1 uncultured bacterium | reverse complement strand
CCGGGGGCGTCTTTGCAGATCAGGGTGGCGGTGATGCTGGCCTCGATCGGCTCGCTCATGGCCACCACCACGGTTTCCAGGTCGAGCACGCCGGCGGCCCGCAGGGCCTCCTCGTCGGTGCAATCCACCACCCGCGCTTCGATGGCGGGGTCGATCTGGCGCAGCTCATCGATGGCGCGCTGGCTGTTGTCCACCGCCAGCACCTCGGCGCCGGAGCGCAGCAACTCGGCGCACACGGAGGAGCCGAAGCGGCCCACGCCGATCACCGCGAAACCACCGCGGCCGGCACCGGCCTCACCACTCCACTGCCACCACTGGGTCATGGCCTTGCTCCTGCACCGCTGAGGCTGGGGGGCACCGTTCTAGCCGCGGCAGTCATACGTAGAGGTCTTCGCGGGGGTAGCCCACCCGGGTTTGGGGGCGGTTGCCGTAGAGGGCCGAGAGCAGCAGCAGGATGCCGATCCGCCCCACAAACATGCCCACCATCAGCACCAGCTGGCCCCAGCGGTTGAGGTTGGCGGTAACCCCCAGATCCAGCCCCACGGTGCCGAAGGCCGACACGCAGGTGAACAGCTTCTCCAGGAAGCTGTAGGTCTGGTGGCCGGGCACCCCTTCGGCGGTGGGGCCGATGCCCAACACCAACGCCATCAGCACCACAAACAGCAGCGAGGCCAGGGTCACCCCCACGGCCCGCAGCACCGTGCCATCGGGGATCTGGCGGCGGTGCAGCAGCACGTCGTTGCGGCCCTCGAGGGTGGAGCGGGTGGCCCCCATCAGGATCGCGAAGGTGGTGGTTTTGATGCCACCGCCGGTGCCGCCGGGGCTGGCGCCGATGAACATCAGCAGGATCATCAGCAGCAGGCCGGCGTCGGTGATCGTTTCCGCCGAGAGCGGAATCGTGTTGAAGCCGGCGGTGCGGGTGGTGATCGACTGAAACAAGGTGATCTGGATCTTTTGCCAGAGGCTGAGGTTGCCCAGGGCATTGGCCTCGTAGCCGAAGTGCTCGGTGATCAGCAGGCCGATGCAGCCCAGCAGGATCAACAGCAGCGTGGTGCGCACCACCAGGCGGGTGTGGAGGCTGAGGCGCCGCAGGCGGCGCAGGCGAAAGCGGTTGACCCAGAGGTCGTTGATCACCCGCCAGCCGATGCCGCCGATCACGATCATCGCGGCGATCACCCCATTCACCACGGGGTTGTCGCGGTAGGTCACCAGGTTGGCTTCCCAGAGGCCGAAGCCGGCGTTGTTGTAGGCGCTGATCACGTGAAACAGCGAGGCCCAGAGGCGCTGCAGCGGGTTGCTGATGTCGGTGAAGCCGAAGGCGTAGAGGGTCACCGCCCCCAGGCCCATCACGCAAAAGGCCGTCACCAGGATGCTGTTGAAGGTGGGGCCGATGCCCCCCACGCCGAATTCATCGAGGGCACGGCCCTTGTCGAGCCGGTGGCGCAGGCCGGAGCGCCCCTGCACAAACCCCTGCAAAAAGGTGGTGATCGCCATCAGGCCGAGGCCGCCCGTGATGATCAGGCCCGCCAACACCACCTGGCCCAGCAGGGTGAGGTCGCGGTCGACCACGATGATCGAGAGGCCGGTCACCGTGATGGCGGAGGTCACGGTGAACAGCGCCTGCCACAGGCCCACGTCGTCGGTGGAGCAGAGGGGCGAGGCCAACAGGAAGGTGCCCCCCAGGATCACCAGCAGGCCGGTGACCACGGTGAACTGCGGCACCGTGAGCTGATGGCGCCACTGCTGGAGGGCCCTCAGCAACGGTGCTGGGCTGGCGGAGCGCATCCGGCCGGGCGGGTGAAACCTGGAAACCGTAGGTATGGTCCGGTCCAAGACGCAGCGTTTCCGCCCCCATGAACCCAATCGTTGTGCTCACCGTCCTGGCGGCGGTGATCCTGGTGGGTTCGGCAATCGCCACGGGGGTGGAGGCGGCGATCCTCACGGTGAACCCGATTCAGGTGCACACCCTCACCCAACAGCGGGTGCCGGGCTCCCGGGCCCTGGAGCGGATCAAGGCGCGGCCGGGCCGGGCCCTGGCGCTGTTGGTGGTGGCCAACAACCTGTTCAACATCTCCGGCTCCATGGCCCTGGGCGGCCATGCCGATGAGGTGTTTCACCACGGCTACGGCGGTGCCGCGGGCCTGGTGGTGTTCAACGTGGTGTTCACCCTGCTGGTGATCCTGTTCGCCGAAATCCTGCCCAAGGCGATCGGCAACACCTTTGCCATGCCCATCAGCCTGGTGAGTGCCCGGGTGCTGCTGCTGGTGGAGAGGCTCAGCCTGCCGCTGCTGCTGCTGCTGGAGAAGCTGATGCCGGCGATCACCGCCGAAGCCGAGCTCACCACCAACGAGCGGGAGATCCACCTGATGGCACGGCTGGGCTCGCAGCAGGGCCAGATCGAAGCCGATGAGGCCGCGATGATCGGCAAGGTGTTCGCCCTCAACGACCTCACGGCCCGGGAGCTGATGACCTCCCGGGTGGCCACGCCGTCGCTGGCGGGCGACGCCAGCCTGGAATCGGTGCGCGAGGCGATCCTGGAGGCCCCGGAGGATGCCTGGTGGGTGGTGCTGGGCCAGGAGGTGGATGAGGTGCTGGGGGTGCAGAGCCGCGAGGAGGCGCTGGAGCAACTGCTCAAGGGCCACGGCCACAGGCTGGTGAGCGAGCTCTGTGATCCGCCCCAATACGTGCCGGAGATGATCCGGGCGGATCGTCTGCTCACCACCTTCCGCCGCGGCGACCGCAGCTCCGTGCGGGTGGTGGTGGATGAATTCGGTGCCTTCGTGGGGCTGGTGAGCGCCGCCGACATCCTGGGGGTGTTGGCGGGCTGGAAGCGGCTGCCCAACGGCGAGGCCTAGGCGCGGCGGCGCTGGCGCCGCTTGAGCATCCACCAGTAGCCGCCGCCGAGCAGCAGGGCGCTGATCACCCCCACCAGGGTGGAGCCGAGCATCAGGCGGCCGGTGAAGGCCAGGCCCAAATCCCACAGGCCCTGCTCCTTCACCTGCTGCAGGGAGGGGAAGCCGGGGCCGGGGCCCATCAGCCAGCTGCCCACCTGGTAGTTGAACCAATAGAGCGGCAGCGAGGTGAGCGGGTTGCTGATCCAGGTGCCGGCGGCCGCCAGCAGGTGGTTGCCGCGCACCAGGCTGGCCAGCCCCACCCCCAGCACGATCTGCAGGCCGAAGAAGGGGTAGCAGCCGGTGAACACCCCCGCCGCCAGGCCGCGGGCCCGCTGGCCGTGGCTGCCCTCGTGGTGCCACAGCCACAGCAACCGCTGGCGCAGGAAGCGCCACCAGGTTTGGCTGCGGCGGGGTCGACGCCCCATGGGGATACCGGCGATGGATGGAAGCGTCTTAGGAAGCGCAGCGCTCCGTTGGGGCCTAAATCCCAAACATGTGGCAGATCATCCAGGGCACCGCCACGGTCATCACCACCGTGAAAGGAATGCCATAGC
>CAWUND010000161.1:0-3482 GCA_963923815.1 uncultured bacterium | reverse complement strand
CCCGCAGCTGGGGGGAAGCCAACCTGCGCCCCGGCGATGAGGTGCTGCTCACGGTGATGGAGCACCACAGCAACCTGGTGCCCTGGCAGCTCCTGGCCCAGCGCACCGGCTGCGTGCTGCGCCATGCCGGTGTCACCGGCAGCGGTGAACTCGACCTCGACGACCTGCGCAGCAAGCTCAGCGAGCGCACCCGCCTGGTGAGCCTGGTGCAGGTGAGCAACACCCTGGGGTGCCTCAACCCCATCGCCGAGGTGGCCCAGCTGGCCCATGGCGCCGGAGCGCTGCTGCTGGTGGATGCCTGCCAGAGCCTGCCCCACCTGCCGGTGGATGTGGCGGCCCTGGGGGCTGACTTTCTGGTGGGCAGCTCCCACAAGCTCTGCGGCCCCACGGGCATGGGTTTCCTCTGGGGCCGCGAGGCGCTGTTGGAGGCGATGCCGCCCTTCCTGGGGGGCGGCGAAATGATTCAGGACGTCTACCTCGACCACAGCAGCTGGGCCGGCCTGCCCCACAAATTCGAGGCGGGCACGCCCGCCATCGGCGAAGCGATCGGCATGGGCGCCGCCCTCGACTACCTCCAGGCCATCGGCCTCGACCGCATCCACGCCTGGGAACAGCAGCTCACCGCCCAGCTGTTTGCGCGGTTGCAGGCGGTGGATGGGCTCACCGTGCTGGGCCCCACCCCCGAGCAGCAACCCGACCGGGCGGCGTTGGCGGCCTTCCACGTGGAGGGCGTGCACGCCCACGACATCGCGGCCCTATTGGATTCCTCGGGCATCTGCATCCGCAGCGGCCACCACTGCACCCAGCCCCTGCACCGCCACTACGGCCTCAGCGCCTCAGCCCGCGCCAGCTTGAGCTTCACCACCACCCCGGAGGAGATCGACCGCTTCGCCGAGGAGCTGCAGGGGGCGATCGGTTTCCTGCGCGAGCACAGCTAGGGCCCCTAGGCGGGCGTCAGCACCGCCATGGCTTCGGCCTGGTGCGACCCCTGCCAGGCCCACCGCCAGCGCCAACCGGCCGCCTCGGCCATGGCCTCGATGTGGCCCCGTTCGGCGGGCAGGTCGAAGCTGCGCAGGTGGGTCTCCACATGCTCCCGCTGCTCGGCGTCCAAGGCCTGCCAGCCGCTGTGGATGCGCCGCACGTAGCGCTCGATGTAGGCCTGGCGCGGTTCTGCGGCGTTGCGGAACACATCCACCCAGATGAACAGCCCCCCCGGGGCGATGCGGCGGCGGGCCCCCTCCAGAAACTGCTGTTTTTGGGTGTCGTCGAGGTGGTGGATGGCGAAGGCCGAGTGCAGCAGGTCGGGCTGGTGCTGGGCGGGATCCTCCCCGGGCGCACCAGCGCCGCCGCCCTGGCTCCAGGCCAGCAGATCCCCCGTGCACCAGGTGGTGGGGTAAGCCACCGCCCCCAGGTTGCGCTGCGCCAGCGGCAGCACCGCCTCCGCCAGGTCGAGGCCGGTGTAGTGGGCCAGGGGCAGGCGCCGCAGCAGCGGTGCCAACAGGGCCAGATCGCCGCAGCCCAGGTCGAGCCAGGTGGGCGCCGGGGCGCCGGCGGGCCGCGCCTCCAGCCACGGTTCCACCGCGGCGGCCGTGGATGCGGCCACGGCGCGGTGCTCCATCAGGTCGTGGTCCACGATCGCCCGGTAGGAGCGCCACTGCCGATCGAAGAAATCCATCCGCCCCTGGGCTTCGCCGGCCATCCTGGCGGAACAGGCCTGGGGTGAACCACGGTGGCGGCTTCCGCACCAACGCTGTTTTTGGTGGTGCTGGGGGGGCGCACCGCCACCAGCCACATCGAAGTGCACGATGTGCGCTTCGTGGCCGGCGCCACGGTGGACGACACGCTGGGCGAGCTGCGCCAGCAGTGGTTTGGCCGGCGCGAGGGGCTGCACCTCGACAGCACCATGGCGGTGCGGGCCATCGATGGCTGGAGTGTGGAGCTGGTGCGCGAGCCGGCGCCCCCGCGGCCAGAGCGGCTGTGGTTTGTGAACCTGGGGGCCTACAGCCCCGATGCCCTGGCGGAGCTGCACCACTTCGGCCTGGTGGTGGCCCGTTCGCCGCAGGCGGCCAAGGCGGCGGCCAAACGCCAGTGGCTCCGGGGTGCTCTGCAGCAGCACAAGGACGACCTGGTGGCCGTCGACGACTGCCTGGCCCTGGAGCAGCTGGAGCTGCTGGGCGGTGAGCGCTGGCATGTGCAGCTCACGCCCCACCCCGAGGGTTGGAGCCAGCCGCAGCGGCCCGATTGGTTTGGCTACCGCCCGATCTGAGGCGCGGCCAGGGGGGATGATCAGCGCAGCAGCGCAGCCCCATGAACATCGACGGCACGGCCTGGCGCACCATCTGGCTGGAGCCGGGCGGGCGCAGCGTGGGGGTGATCGACCAGACCCAGCTGCCCCACCGGTTCACCACCCGCCCTTTGGCCAGCTGCGCCGAGGCGGCAGAGGCGATCCGCAGCATGGTGGTGCGCGGGGCGCCGTTGATCGGCGTGACCGGCGCCTACGGCCTGATGCTGGCCCTGCAGGTGGATGGCTCCGATGCCTCCCTGGCGGCCGCCTTTGAGCAGCTCAATGCCACCCGCCCCACGGCGGTGAACCTGCGCTGGGCCCTGGAGCGGGTGCGTGATCGCGTGCTGCCGCTGCCGCCGGCGGAGCGGGCCGACGCCGCCCGGGATGAGGCGGCCCTGATCGCCGAGGAGGACGTGGCCATGTGCGAGGCCATCGGCGACCACGGCCTGGCGATCTTCCAGCAGTTGGCGGCGGCGCGGCCGCCCGAACGCCAGGGCCAGCCCTTCAACGTGCTCACCCATTGCAACGCCGGCTGGTTGGCCACGGTGGATTGGGGCACGGCCCTGGCCCCCATCTACAAGGCCCACCGCGCTGGCCTCAACATCCACGTGTGGGTGGATGAGACCCGCCCCCGCAACCAGGGGGCTTCGCTCACCGCCTACGAGCTCGGCCGTGAGGGGGTGCCCCACACCGTGATCGTCGACAACGCCGGCGGCCATCTGATGCAGCACGGCCAGGTGGATGCGGTGATCGTGGGCACCGACCGCACCACCCGCCGCGGCGATGTGTGCAACAAGATCGGCACCTACCTCAAGGCCCTGGCGGCCCACGACAACGGCGTGCCCTTCTACGTGGCCCTGCCCGCCTCCACCATCGATTGGAGCCTCGATGACGGCGTCGCCGAGATCCCGATCGAGGCCCGCAGCCCTGAGGAGGTGACGGCCATCCAGGGGCGCGTGCTCAGCGGCCCCGCCGCCGGCCAGTTGGCCTCGGTGCAGCTCAGCCCCGACGGCAGCGCCGGCTTCAACCCCGGCTTCGACGTGACCCCAGCCCGGCTGGTGACGGCCCTGATCACCGAGCGCGGCGTGGCCCCGGCCACGGAGGCGGGGCTCAAGGGGCTCTATGGCCATGGCTGAGCAGGAGCTGCGGCAGCAGCTGGTGGCGGTGGCGCGGCGCATGAACGCCAGCGGCATCAACC
>CAWUND010000160.1:0-3509 GCA_963923815.1 uncultured bacterium | reverse complement strand
CCAGCGGGTGGGGCATGGTGCCGTTGATGGCCGCGTTGGTGACGCAGAACATCGATTTCTGGAAGCTCATGCAGATCTTCACCCGCACATCCCCCTCGCCCCGGGTGCGCTCCCGATACCACTGGTGCAACCGCTCCGGCAGGTGGCGGTACATGTCCTGCATCAGCAGGCTGGGGGGGATGCCGGCCCCCATGCTCGGCAGCGGATCGGCGTAGAGGGCGCCGTAGGTGAATTGGGCCTGGTCGGGGGAGATCTGCTGGGCCTGGGCGTTGAAGCTCACGGTGCCCAGGAACGGCATGCCCCGCAGGAACACCGCCTCCACGTAGGGCACGGCCACATCCACCAGGAAGGTGAGGCCCGCCTCCGGCGGCAGCACCCAGAAGGTTTCCCCGCCGATCTCCACGCCGTAGCGGATCGGGTTGGCGGCGGCGGCCACCAGGCCGTCTTTGATGAACTCCACCACCCCGGGGATGTCGCGCACGCGGCCATCGGCCTCGGCGGCGGCCAGATCCAGGAACAGATCGCTCATCACCCGCCAGAACTGCCCCAGGGCATGGGTGGTGGCGGCGGAGCGAATCAGCTCCGGCAGGAAGCCCGGGAAGATCGGATTGAGCAGCGCCAGCAGCGGATCGCGGCGGCGTTTGGCGGCGATGATCCGGCGGCAGTTGTCGGCGAAGGCCTCCGAATCGAGGTAGGCGTCCATGCCGCCGGTGGCATGCCAGAACATCGCCTTCTGGCAGTACTCGGCGTATTCGAAGTTGATGCGGTCGTGGTTGAGGTGGCGCCAGATCTTGGCGGGGCTGTGGTCGCCGTCGAGGTATTTGAAGATCGGCAGCGGGTTCAGGAATTGCCGCTCCGCCTGGTAGATCAGGTTGATGCTGTAGGCGTCGAGCACCTCGCCATAGCTCTTGAGCACATCCACCACCTCCAGCAGGTGGTCGGGGCTGTCCTGCAGCAGGGTTTCACCGGCCAGCAGGCGGCGCTGCACCTCGTCGCGGTTGATCGAGAGGTGGGCCTCAACCAGCTCGGCGGGAATGACGGGCATCTCAGCTCACCCCCCCAGGCACGGCGGTGATTGCCGCCAGGGCGGTGGTGGCCACCTCGCTGATGCGCCCCAGGCTGCTGGGCACCAGCCCCACCACCAACACGCCGGCGGCCAGGGCGATGGCGGGCACGGTTTCCCGCGGCGCCACCGGCGCCAGCCGCACATCCAGGCGGGCATCCTCCACGGCATCGCCGCTGGGGGGCGTGATCGCCAAGCGGCCGAAGAAGGCGCGGTTCACCAGCAGCAGGAAATACACCGCCGTGAGGCCGGAGCCCACCATCGACAGCAGCGTGGCCAGGGGGAACACGTTGATGCTGCCGCGGAACACCAGGAATTCCGAGATGAAGCCCGCCATGCCGGGCAGGCCGGCGCTGGCCATCACCGCCACGATCATCAACGTGCCCGTCACGGGCAGGCCCTTCTCGGGGTTGAGCAGGCCGCGCAGCACCTCCAGGTCGCGGGTGCCGGTTTTGCGGTAGACGATCCCCACCAGCAGGAACAGCAGCGCCGAGATCAGGCCGTGGCTCACCATCTGGAACACCGCCCCCAGCAGGCTCACCGGGGTGTCGGCGGCGGCGGCCAGCAGCACGTAGCCCATGTGGCCCACGGAGCTGTAGGCCACCATGCGCTTCATGTCGGTTTGGGCGATGGCCGCCAGGGAGCCGTAGAGCACCGAGATCGCCGCCCAGATGGCCAGGGCCGGCGCCAATTTGGCCCAGGCCTCGGGGAAGAGCTGCAACCCGAAGCGCAACATGCCGTAGGTGCCCAGCTTCAGCAGCACCCCGGCCAGCAGCACCGACACCGGCGTGGAGGCCTGGGTGTGGGTGTCGGGCAGCCAGTTGTGCAGCGGCACCAGCGGGATCTTGATGCCGAAGCCGATCAGCAGCGCCCCCAGCAGCCACAGCTGGCCGCCCATGGCCAGCCGTTCGCTGAGCACCGGCGTGAGGCTGAAATCCACACTGCCGGTGAGCAGGGCCAGCCCCAGGAAGGCCCCCAGGATCAGCATTCCGGAGACGGCGGTGAAGATCAGAAATTTGGTGGCCGCATAGGCGCGGTTCACCCCGCCCCACACCGACACCAGCAGCCAGAGCGGGATCAGCTCCAGCTCATAGAAGAGGAAAAACAGCAGCAGGTTTTCCGCCAAGAAGGCGCCGTTCACCGCCCCCGTGATCAGCAGCAGCATCGCGAAGTAGATGCGCGGCCGCTTGTCGAGGTCGCGGGTGATCACCGCCGACACCAGCGTGAGGGCACTGTTGATCAGCACCAGGGGCAGGGAAAGGCCGTCGATGCCCAGGGCGTAGTCGAGGCCGATGCCGGGCACCCAGGCGTGGTGCTCCTGCAGTTGCATGCCCGCCTGGGCGGGATCAAAGGCCCAGGCCACCGCCAGGCTGGCCCCCAGCTGCAGCACCAGGATGGCGATGGTGATCAGCCGCAACCGCGAGGGGTTGGGGTTGCCCGGCCAGAGCAGCAGGGCGAGGGTGCCCAGGAAGGGGATCAGCAGCAGCAGGGAGAGCAGCATCGCTTCAGCCCACCCCCCGCATCACCTGCAGGCCGCCCACCAACATCACGATGGCCAGGATCAAGGTGAGCACGTAGCTCTGCAGCTGGCCGCTCACGCTGAGCTTGAGCCCCTCGGCGGTGGTGAGCGACAGGCGGCCCACCCCATCCACCAGGCCCTTCACCACGGTGATGTCAAACCAGCGGGTGAAGCGGGCCAGCGACGCCACCAGGTTCACGATGGTGCGCCGGTAGATCTCCGGTGTGTAGAAGTCGTAGGCGAGGAGGTCTTGCACCACCCGCAGGGTGGGCTGGGCCGAGCGCGACCAGAACTGGTCTTGGGGCAGCAGTGCACCGATCGCCACGCCGGCCAGGCCGCTGGCGGCCACCGCCACACCCACCGGCAGGGGGAAGGCGGCGATGCCGGGCACCGGGTCGATGCGCTGCATGATCCAGGGCAGCAGCACCACGATCACCGAAAGGCTCACCATCGGCAGGGCCATCAGCCAGTTCACCTCGGGGGTGCGCTTGGTTTTGGGCAGCACCGGCCCCAGGAACACCGAGCGGTACACCCGGGTGACATTCGCCGCCGTGAGGGCATTGGTGAGCAGGAACAGCACGGCGTAGCCGGGGGCCAGGTGGCGCAGGTTGTCGATCACCAGGCCGAAGCACCAGAAGCAGCCCAGGGGCACCAGGCCCACCAGGCCGGCGCTGCCCACCAGGAAGGCCAGGGAGGTGGCGGGCATGCGGGTGCCGAGGCCGCCGAGTTCGGTGAGGTCTTGGCAGTTGGTGGTGGCGATGATGCTGCCCACACTCATGAACTGCAGCGCCCGGGCCAGGCCATGGGCAAACAGCAGCAGCAGCGCCAGGCCAGGCATCTGCAGGGCGATGGCGATGAACACCAGCCCCAGGTAGGAGGTGGTGGAGTAGCTGAAGGCGCGCTTGAGGTCCACCTGGGCCACGGCCA
>CAWUND010000159.1:0-3523 GCA_963923815.1 uncultured bacterium | reverse complement strand
CCCGTTGCCGCCACCTCCCGGCGGCGCCGGTGAACGACCCGGCGGCCTGGCTTGCACCCTGGGCCTGGAGCCAGGCGGAGCGTTGCCTGGTGCCGCCCCAATCCCCTGCCGCCGGCGTTGACCCCAGCGCGGCAGTGTCGCCCTGGAGCCTGGAGCACCAGCAGCGGCTGGAGGCGGCCCTCGAGCTCGACCCCACCGGGCCCCAGGCTTGGGCCCTTGCCCTGGCGCTGCTGCAGCAACCCCCCGAGGCGAGCCTGCGCCCGCTGGCCGACCAGCGCCGCCAGGCCTTGGTGGGTGACGCGGTCACCTACGTGGTGAACCGCAATCTCAATTTCACCAACCACTGCCTGCAGCACTGCAGTTTCTGCGCCTTCCGCCGCGACGCCGGCCAGGCCGGGGCCTTTTGGCACAGCTTTGAGGCCCTGCAAGCCCGGGCCCAGGAGGCGGCCCAGGCCGGGGCGACGGAGCTCTGCATCCAGGGGGGGCTCAACCCTGAGGCGCGCCTGGGGGGCTCAAGCCTTGCCTATTACCAGGCGTTGCTGAGGTCGCTGGCGGAGGCCGCTCCGGGGCTGCACCTGCATGCCTTCTCCCCCCAGGAGCTGCTGTTCATCGCCGAGCAAGACCAACTCCCCCTGCAGGCCGTGATCGATGGGCTGTTGGAGGCGGGGCTGGGGTCGGTGCCCGGCACGGCGGCGGAGGTGCTCACCGAGGCGGTGCGCCGCCAGCTGTGCCCGGAGAAACTGAGCGCCCGCCAGTGGTGCGCCGTGATCCTGCAGGTGCACCGCAGCGGCTTGGCCAGCACCGCCACCCTGATGGCCGGACACCTGGAGAGCCCGGCGGACCGCGCCGCCCATCTGCTCACCCTGGTGGCCTTGCAACAGGCCGCCTGGCAGCATCAAACCAGCGGTTTCAGCGAGTTTGTGCTGCTGCCCTTCATCGGTGCCCAGGCCCCGGCCGCCCTGCGCCAGCGGGTGGGCCGCGACCAGCCCGACCTTGGCGCCATGCTGCGCCTCACGGCCCAGGCGCGCCTGCTGCTGGGCCGCTGGCTGGTGAACCATCAACCCAGCTGGGTGAAGCTCACCCTGGCGGGCGCCACCGAAGCCCTGCACTGGGGTTGCAACGACCTGGGGGGAACCCTGATGGAGGAGAGCATCACCAGCATGGCCGGCGCCCAGGGGGGCACACGCCAGAGCCCCGCCAGCCTGGAGGCCGCCGCCCGCAGCCTGGGGCGGCCCGTGCGCCAGCGCAGCACCCTCTATGGCGTGGTGGTGCCGGCGGGGGCCCTGCCATGCCAGTAACCGTGCATTCGCTGCGGCGGCAGGCGGAGCCCCTGCGCCACACCCTGATCGCCCTGGCGCTGCTGCTGGCCCTGCCATCCCTGCTGCTGGCCCTGTTCCCGCGGCGCTTGGCCACCGGCCTGGATCGCCTGCAGGCGGATGCGGCGCTGCTGCAGAGCTTTGCCGCCCGCCCCGGCGACCCGCCGCCGCCCCTTTGGTTGGATCGGCTCGGCCCCCTGGAGGCCCAGCGCTTCTGGGCCCAGCAACGGCGCCTTTGGTGGCAGTTTTGGGGCCCCCACGGCGACGCCGGCAGCTACCTGGTGATCCCGGCCAGCAAGGGCCAGCTGCCCCCCGCCGCGGCCCTGGCGGTGGACGACCTTTGGGTGATCGCCCCGAGCCCGCTGGCCCGCCAGCTGTTGGCCCAACAGCTCAGCCTGCAGCGGCGGCCCTCCCGGGGCCTCGACCAGCGCTGCACCGCCACCCTGTTGCAACGCACGGCCGTGCACTGGAACGGCATCGCCCTGGCCCAGATGCTCGGCCCGATGGCACCGTTCTCAGCCCTGTTGCAACAGGGTTGCCTGCAGCTGAGCAGTGATGCGGGCAGCCTGGTGTGGACCGGTGAGGCCGACGCCACGGCCGGCACCCTGACCGCCGCTCCGGCTTGGCTCGCCCCACCGGCGCGGGCCCCCATGGCAGCCCCCCAGCTGTTGCTGCTGCAAGGCCAGCGCCTCGACCTGCTGCTGCGGGGCTTGAACGCCAGCTCCCTGTTGCGCACCACCCTGGCGGAGCGCTACGGCCTGGGGCCGGAGCAGTGGCGACGGCTCAAAACGGCCCCGTTCACCCTGGAGCTGCGCCAAGAGCCCAACGGCCCCTTCCGGGCCGGCCTCCAGCTGGTGGTGGATCTGCCGCCGGATCGCCTGTTCTGGGATCGCTGGCTCGCAGACCTCAGCCGCAGCCTCGAGCGCCAAGGCCTGGAGCGCCATCAGCCGCTGCCGCGGCTCACCAGCTGGAGCCGCCCCGATGGCACGGTGGTGGGGGGCTGGCGCTGGCTGGCCACCCGCCGCTTGGTGTGGTTTCTGGGGCCGATCCCGGCGAGCCTGCCGCCCTCAGGGCCGCAGATGGCGGCGCCCATGGATGTCGATTGGCGCCTGCAGTTGCGGCCCCAGGCCCTCGCCCAGGTGGCGTTGTTGCCGGAGCCGTTGCCCCTGGTGGTGCGGCGTGCCCAATCGGTGCAGCTGCAGGGCCGGCTCGAGCGCGGCGGTGCCTCCGGTGGCAGCCAGAGCAGCGTCAGCGGCCGGCTGGAGCTGCGTTAGCTGCTCGCCTCGGCGGCCCGTTCGCGGCGACGGCGCTCGGCGGCCAGGGTTTCCTCCATCAGCTCCACCGCCTGGCTCATCTTTTCGATGTTGCCGGCGTAGAGGCTGAGGTCCTTGTCCACGCGGTCCTTGATCAGACCCATGGCCTCCCCGATCTCATGGGCCGCCGTGCGCAGGGCCTGGGGCTCCATCGCTTCGGCCCCCTGGGCCCGTTGCAGCAGGCTCAGCAGACCCACCGCCACCAGGCGCGAATAGTGGAAATCAGGGCGCTGCACCCCCTTGAGCAGGCCGGCGATCGGGGCCGGCGCCCCGGCGCCTTGGTTGGAGAGCCAGCCCTTCACCTCCTCGAGGCTGTGGTGGCCCACCTGGGTTGCGGCCTCAGCGGCACGGCTGCGCAGTTGGGCCGCATCAAAGCCGGTGGCGCTGCACAGGGCGGCAAACAGGGGCTCGCGCTGCAGCTCCGGTTTGTAGCCCTTGGAGAAGCTGTCGAACACCTGGGTGAGGCCCACGGCGAACAGGCCATCGGCCTCAAAGCCGCTCTGGTGGCTGAGCAGATGCAGTTCCACCAGCAGCTCATCCACCAGCCGCCGGTAGAGCGGCGCGATCACGTGCGGGAAGGCGGTGTGAAAAGCCCGCTTGCTGTCGGCAACGGTGAGGCTGGCGCCCACGCTGGTGCTGGCGAAGTGGGGCGACCCTAGCTCGCTGAGAACGCTCGTCCCGGCTCAAGCTCAGTAGGATCCGCCCAGCTGCTGCATCCCCCGTGACCATGATCCCGATCGTGATTGAGGAGTCGGGCCGGGGCGAGCGCGCATTCGACATCTATTCCCGCCTGCTGCGGGAGCGGATCATCTTCCTGGGGGAGCCCGTTACCGCTGAATCCGCCAACCGGATCGTGGCCCAGCTGCTGTTCCTGGAAGCGGAAGACCCCGAGAA
>CAWUND010000158.1:0-3524 GCA_963923815.1 uncultured bacterium | reverse complement strand
GGCAGGTCGTCTTCAAAATCCACCCGCGCCTCGAGCTCCGCCAGTTGATCCAGCAGGCGCTCCCGCAGGGCCACGATGCGCTGCTGCAGGCCCCCATCGAGACCAGCCATGGCCAACTGGGCGGCCCGGCGGCTGCGGGCCGTCACCAACTCACTCACCGCCTCAGCGCGGGTGAGATCGAGGCGGCCATTGAGGAAGGCCCGCTGGCTGAACTCCCCCGGCAGGGCCCGGCGGGCGCCGGCGGCGAGCACCAGCTCCAGCACCCGCTGCACGCAGATCAGGCCGCCGTGGCAGTGAAATTCCACCACCGTCTCGCGGGTGAAGCTGCGGGGGGCCCGCATCACCAGCAGCAGGGCCTCATCCACCCGCTCGCCGCTGGCGGGATCACAGACATGGCCGTAGAGCACCCGGTGGCTGTCCCAGATCTGCTGGCCAGGGGCCACGAACAGGCGCCTGGCGATGGGCTCCGCCTCCAGGCCCGACAGCCGCACGATGGCCACGCTGCCCTCACCGGGGGCAAGGGCCGTGGCCACGGCGGCGATGGTGTCGCTCTGCGAAAACGGGGCGGACACAAACCGGTCCGGCGGGGCCGGAGAAGGCGGGGGTGCGCTTCAGTCTCCCGCGCAGCGGCCCTCAGGGCTTAGGGAACCCCGGGCAGACCATCAGATCGATGTGGCCGCCGGAGGGATGGCGCCACTCGCGGAACTCCTCCGCCAGGGCTTGGTGGGCGGCGGATTGCTGGTTGCTTTCCAGGTCAAGCAGACGCTGGTGCACCAGATCCAGGGTGTCGTCGATCAATTGAGCGGCCTGTTCGGAGGTCATGGCAACTCGGGCAGTGCCATGGTTGTACGCAAGGCACCGCGGTGGAGCTGTCGCCCAAGTCACACTGCCGGCCCTGCACCGGCCCTATGTGGGCAGATCCACATCACGGGCGGCACAATGCCACCAACGGCCCCTGGTGAACCGCCTTGCCTCCCCGGCTCCACCACGTGCTCAACCTGGCGGCACTTCTGGTGGTGGGGCTGCCAGGCCTGGGCCTCGGCATCCGGGCCGGACAGGCCGCGACCCCAGCCCAGACACCTGCCATCCAACAGCACTGGAGCGCCAACAACCACCCGTTTAAGGAGCGGGATTTCGCCTACGTGGCCAAGGCCTGCAAACGCTTGCAGGTGATCGATCAGAGCCCCTCTGGCCGCTGGTATGCGGTGGAGACATGCCGGCTGCCCAGCAACGACGACCACCCCGACATCGGCGTGGACGAGGTGCTCTACGACAACGACGACCGCCTGATCGGCTTCAAGCGCCGGATTCAGCTGCAGACCACCCAGGAGATTCTGCGGCAGGGGTATTACACCTCGGTGTCGATGGATTCGGTGCAATGCAGCAAATTCATGGAGCTGGGGCTTCCGGTGATCACGGTGGTGCGCCGGCGCTACTGCGAGGCCATGCTGAATGGCGAGCTGTAGGAGCAACTCCGGGCGATTGCGATGCAGGATCTGCATAAAGCCCAGGGGGAAGCAACGGGCTCTTAGGCTCTACAGCAACGTGAGCAATCTCTAGGTTTTGGCAGGCCACTTCGCTTCCAGATGCTTGAGGCTGGGGGCGCCGCTCACCCTCGCACTCGCAGGCAGCGTCTGCGCCCCAGCCAGTGCCGGGCCATTCGACTTTCCAGCCCCCACGAAAGACACCTGTCTGCGCAAACAACAGGTGATCGATGAGATGAAAGACCGCTACATGGATAACGCCAAAAGCATCAACCCTCTCTACGCCTGGATGTTTCAGAGCCGAAAAAAACTGGCCTTCGAATATGAGCAAGCTGAAACTGCGTTCAGCGCCGCCTGCGAGCGGGCGTTGTCGGAAACCTGCTCAGCCCTCACCCCCCGCAGCCCCGATCCCAGCTGGCAATCCCAGGCCTCCCTGCAGGGCTTACCCGAGCAGATGCGGCGCAAATCCAGCCCCTGCGTTGACACCTGGTATCGGCTGCTCGAGCGCCGCAGCGGTTTTGTGGTGTTTGAAGTCACCAAAACAGACCGGCGCCCACGGGAGATCAACCCCCGCTGGATGACCCCAGACCGGCTGGAGATTCAGTGCTCCAGCATGCAGGCCAAGGTGGGTGAGCAATGGATGCCGGTGCGTCGGGGCAGCATGGGCTGGATCGGTGCCCAGGTGTACTGCTGAGCAGGGCCCAGCCAGCGCTCAACCGATGCCGGTGCGGGCGATGTCGAGCACGTCCGCCATGGAGCGGATCTGGTCCATGGTGTCCCGCAGCTGGGTGGCACTGAGCAGCTCCACCCGCAGGTCGATGCGGGCGGGCTTGCCGGGGTTGGTGCGCACGCGGGCATCGCTCACGTTGATGCGGTGATCGGAGAGGCGGGTGAGGATGTCCTTGAGCACCCCCACCCGATCCAGCACCTCGATGCGCAGCTGCACGGGATAACGGCGCCGCTGCTCGCCCTCCGCCAGGGGGTTCCACTGCACCGGCAGCCGCCGCTCCACCGGCACGGCGGAGAGGTTGGCGCAGTCTTGGCGGTGGATGGTGATGCCGTGGTTGCCGAGGGCCACGGTGCCCACGATCGCCTCACCGGGCAGCGGGCTGCAGCAGCCGCCCAGGCGGTACTCCAACCCCTCCAGCCCCTGGATCGGGCTGGCGTCGCCGTGGGTGGTGGCCGGCAGGGCGGAGCTGGCCGCCTGATCCCCCTGGGCGGACACCGTGCGCGCCAGCTCCTCGTTGCTGAGGGCGGGGGTGGCCACCGCCGTGGCCAGGCGCAGCTCCTCCCGCAGGCGGTTGAGCACCTGATGCAAGGTGACCCCCCCGAAGCCAATGGCGGCCAGCAGGTCGTCGGTGCCCACCAGGTTGCAGCGGCGGGCCACCTTGGCGATCGCCTCGCCATTGAGCAGGGCATCGAAACCGTCGCGGCCCAGCTCCCGCTCGAGCATGGCCGTGCCCCGCAGGATGTTCTCCTCGCGGTGGCTCTTCTTGTACCACTGGCGGATGCGGTTGCGGGCCGTGGGGGTGGCCACGAAGTTGAGCCAATCGAGGCTGGGGTGGGCCGCCTTGGAGGTCACGATCTGCACGAAGTCGCCGTTCTGCAGCGGCGTGGCCAACGGGCAGAGGCGGTCGTTGATGCGCACCCCCTGGCAGTGGTTGCCCACTTCGGAGTGGATGCGATAGGCGAAGTCCACCGCGGTGGAGCCCTTGCGCAGGCCCACCACATCCCCCTTCGGGGTGAACACGAACACCTCCTCGTCGAAGAGGTCTTCCTTGATGGAGCGCAGGAAGTCGCCGCTGTCTTCGCCAACGTCGTCCTTCTGCCAGTCCACCAGCTGCCGCAGCCAGTTGAACCGCTCCGCATCGGCGCCGGAGGCCGCCGGTGAGCCGCCCTCCTTGTATTTCCAGTGGGCGGCGATGCCGAACTCGGCCACCTGGTGCATCTCAGCGGTGCGGATCTGCACCTCGATCGGCCGATGGCGACCGATCACCGCCGTGTGCAGCGATTGGTAGCCGTTGGGCTTGGGCAGGCCGA
>CAWUND010000157.1:0-3529 GCA_963923815.1 uncultured bacterium | reverse complement strand
CCCGCAAGATCAACGCCCACGTGCTGATGCGGGCCATCGGTCTGTCGGACAACGATGTGCTCGACAAGCTGCGGCACCCCGAGTACTACCAGAAGTCGATCGAAGCGGCCAACGACGAAGGCATCGCGTCCGAAGACCAGGCCCTGCTGGAGCTCTACAAGAAGCTGCGTCCGGGTGAACCGCCCTCGGTGAGCGGCGGCCAGACCCTGCTGCACAGCCGCTTCTTCGATCCCAAGCGTTACGACCTGGGCCGCGTGGGTCGTTACAAGATCAACAAGAAACTGCGTCTCACCATCCCCGACGCCACGCGCACCCTCACCCCTGAGGACGTGCTGAGCACGATCGATTACCTGATCAACCTCGAGCTCGATGTGGGCGGCGCCACCCTCGACGACATCGACCACCTGGGCAACCGCCGCGTGCGCTCCGTGGGTGAGCTGCTGCAGAACCAGGTGCGCGTGGGCCTCAACCGGCTCGAGCGGATCATCAAAGAACGGATGACCGTGGGCGAGACCGAGAGCCTCACCCCGGCCCAGCTGGTGAACCCCAAGCCCCTGGTGGCGGCGATCAAGGAGTTCTTCGGCTCCAGCCAGCTGAGCCAGTTCATGGATCAGACGAACCCCCTGGCGGAGCTCACCCACAAGCGCCGCATCAGCGCCCTGGGCCCCGGCGGCCTCACCCGCGAGCGGGCTGGCTTCGCCGTGCGTGACATCCACCCCTCCCACTACGGCCGCATCTGCCCGATCGAAACGCCGGAGGGCCCCAACGCCGGTCTGATCGGTTCGCTGGCCACCCACGCCCGCGTCAACGAGTACGGCTTCATCGAGACCCCCTTCTGGAAGGTGGAAAACGGGGTGGTGCTCAAGCAGGGCGACCCCATCTATCTCTCCGCCGACCTCGAGGACGAGTGCCGCGTGGCCCCCGGTGACGTGGCCACCGACGCCGACGGCCGCATCAAGGCCGACCTGGTGCCCGTGCGCTACCGCCAGGACTTCGAGACCGTGCCGCCGGAGCAGGTGGATTACGTGCAGCTCTCACCGGTGCAGGTGATCTCCGTGGCCACCTCGTTGATTCCGTTCCTGGAGCACGACGACGCCAACCGCGCCCTGATGGGCTCCAACATGCAACGCCAGGCGGTGCCGCTGCTGCGCCCCGAGCGTCCGCTGGTGGGCACCGGCCTGGAAACCCAGGTGGCGCGCGACTCCGGCATGGTGCCGATCACCACCGTCAACGGCACGGTGACCTACGTGGATGCCACCGCCATCGTGATCCGCGATGAGCAGGGCACCGACCACACCCACTACCTGCAGAAGTACCAGCGCTCCAACCAGGACACCTGCCTCAACCACCGCCCGATCGTGAAGCTGGGCGACCCGGTGATCGCCGGTCAGGTGCTGGCCAACGGCTCCGCCTGCGAAGGCGGCGAGATCGCCCTCGGCCAGAACGTGCTGATCGCCTACATGCCCTGGGAGGGCTACAACTACGAGGACGCGATCCTGGTGAGCGAGCGCCTGGTGCGCGACGACCTCTACACCTCGGTGCACATCGAGAAGTACGAGATCGAAGCCCGTCAGACCAAGCTCGGCCCCGAGGAGATCACCCGCGAGATTCCCAACGTCGCCGAGGAGAGCCTGGGCAACCTCGACGAGATGGGCATCATCCGCATCGGTGCCTACGTGGAGAGCGGCGACATCCTGGTGGGCAAGGTGACCCCCAAGGGCGAATCCGACCAGCCCCCCGAGGAGAAGCTGCTGCGCGCGATCTTCGGTGAGAAGGCCCGCGACGTGCGCGACAACTCCCTGCGGGTGCCCAGCACCGAGCGGGGCCGCGTCGTCGACGTGCGCATCTACACCCGCGAGCAGGGCGATGAACTGCCGCCCGGCGCGAACATGGTGGTGCGGGTCTATGTGGCGCAGCGCCGCAAGATCCAGGTGGGCGACAAGATGGCCGGCCGCCACGGCAACAAGGGCATCATCAGCCGCATCCTCCCCTTGGAGGACATGCCCTACCTGCCCGACGGCACCCCGATCGACATCGTGCTCAACCCCCTGGGTGTGCCGAGCCGGATGAACGTCGGCCAGGTGTTCGAGTGCTTGATGGGCTGGGCGGCCTCCCACCTCGACTGCCGCGTCAAGGTGGTGCCGTTCGATGAGATGCACGGCCCCGAAACCTCCAAGAACACCGTGCAGGCGTTCCTGGAGGCCGCCAAGGCCCAACCCGGCAAAGACTGGGTGTACGACCCGGAAAACCCCGGCAAGATCCAGCTGATCGATGGCCGCACCGGCGAACCCTTCGACCAGCCGGTCACCGTGGGCTTCGCCCACATCCTCAAGCTGGTGCACCTGGTGGACGACAAGATCCACGCCCGCTCCACCGGCCCCTACTCCCTGGTGACCCAGCAGCCCCTGGGCGGCAAGGCCCAGCAGGGCGGCCAGCGCTTGGGTGAGATGGAGGTGTGGGCCCTGGAGGCCTACGGCGCCGCCTACACCCTGCAGGAACTGCTCACCGTCAAGTCCGACGACATGCAGGGCCGCAACGAGGCGCTCAACGCCATCGTCAAGGGCAAGCCGATCCCCCGCCCCGGCACCCCCGAGTCGTTCAAGGTGCTGATGCGCGAGCTCCAGTCGCTGGGTCTCGACATCGCGGTGTACACCGACGCCGGCGAAGAGGTCGACCTGATGCAGGACGTCAACCCCCGCCGCAGCACGCCCAACCGGCCCACCTATGAATCCCTCGGCGTCGCGGATTACGACGACGACTGACTCCGTTCCGTTCCCTTCGATCTCAATCCGCGCGCTCCACGGCCATGACCAACAGCAATCTCCGCACCGAGAACCACTTCGACTACGTCAAGATCACGCTGGCTTCGCCTGAGCGGGTCATGCAGTGGGGTCAGCGCACGCTGCCCAACGGTCAGGTGGTGGGTGAGGTCACCAAACCCGAAACCATCAACTACCGCACGCTGAAGCCCGAGATGGACGGGCTCTTCTGCGAAAAGATCTTCGGTCCCTCCAAGGACTGGGAATGCCACTGCGGCAAGTACAAGCGGGTGCGGCACCGCGGCATCGTCTGCGAACGCTGCGGCGTGGAGGTCACCGAGAGCCGGGTGCGTCGGCACCGCATGGGCTTCATCAAGCTGGCGGCCCCCGTGTCGCACGTTTGGTATCTGAAGGGGATCCCCAGCTACGTGGCCATCCTGCTGGACATGCCCCTGCGGGATGTGGAGCAGATCGTCTACTTCAACTGCTACGTGGTGCTCGATCCGGGCGACCACAAGGACCTCACCTACAAGCAGCTGCTCACCGAAGACGAGTGGCTGGAGATCGAAGACGAGATCTACGCCGAAGACTCGGAGATTGAGAACGAGCCCACCGTGGGCATCGGCGCCGAGGCCCTCAAGCAACTGCTCGAGGACCTCGACCTGCCGGTGGTGGCCGAGGAGCTGCGCGAGGAGATCGCCGGCTCCAAGGGTCAGAAGCGGGCCAAGCTGATCAAGCGCCTGCGCGTGATCGACAACTTCATCGCCACC
>CAWUND010000156.1:0-3544 GCA_963923815.1 uncultured bacterium | reverse complement strand
TCGACCTGCCCCCCGGCACCGGTGATGCCCAGCTCAGCCTGGCCCAGGCGGTGCCCATGGCGGGCGTGATCATCGTGACCACCCCGCAGATGGTGTCGCTGCAGGATGCGCGCCGCGGCCTGGCGATGTTCCAGCAGCTGGGGGTGCCGGTGCTGGGGGTGGTGGAAAACATGAGTGCCTTCATCCCGCCCGACGCCCCAGACAAGCGCTACGAGCTGTTCGGCCGCGGCGGCGGCAGCCAGCTGGCCAGCGAAAGCGATGTGCCGCTGCTGGCCCAGCTGCCCATGGAGCTGGCGGTGGTGCAGGGCGGCGATGGCGGCCGCCCGGCGGTGTTGAGCGCCCCGGATTCGGCCACGGCGGCGGCCTTCCGCGACCTGGCCCAGCGCCTGCCCGTGGCGACGGCCCCATGACCCTGTTGGGGCTGCCGCTGCCGGGCCCCCGCCGCGGCCGCTTCCTGGGCTCCGGCCGCAGCCGCCGGCGCCGTTGGTTCGACGGCGTCGACAAATTGCTCTGGTGGATCCCCCTGGGGATGATCTTTGTGGCGGGGATCCTGATCGCCAGCACCCAGCGCCAGGCCGGCTACGCCGATTGGTACCAGCACTGGATCACCGCGGCGGTGGGCATGGCCATTGCCCTGCTGCTGGCCCGGGTGCCGCTGGAGAGCATCACCCGTTGGCCCTGGGTGATCTATGGGGCCATGGTGACCAGCCTGATCGCCGTGCGGGTGATCGGCGTGAGCGCCCTGGGGGCCCAGAGCTGGATCAACATCGCCGGCTTCAACGTGCAGCCCTCTGAATTTGTGAAGGTGGGGGCGATCCTGCTGCTGGCGCGGGTGCTGTCCCGTCACCCGGTGGAGCGGCCCGTCGACCTGCTGCGGCCGGTGGCGATCATCAGCCTCCCCTGGCTGCTGGTGTTGATCCAGCCCGACCTGGGCACCTCCCTGGTGTTTGGTGCGGTGCTGCTGGTGATGATGTTTTGGTCGGGCATGCCCGGCGCTTGGGTGCTGCTGTTCATGTCACCGGTGGTGAGCGCCATCGTGGCCGGCGTGGTGCCGTGGCTGTTGATCGGCTGGATTCCGGCCATGGCCTACCTGGCCTGGAAAAGCCTGCCCTGGAAGCGGCTGGCGCCCCTGGTGGTGGTGGCCATTGAAGGGGTGTTCGCCCTGGCGACCCCCTTCCTCTGGAACCACTTCCTGCAGCCCCACCAGCGCGACCGCCTCACCCTCTTCCTCGACCCCAACAAAGATCCCTTGGGCGGCGGCTATCACCTGCTGCAGAGCACCGTGGGCATCGGCTCGGGGGGCATCTTTGGCACCGGCTTGATGCAGGGGCACCTCACCCTGCTGCGCTTCATCCCGGAGCAGCACACCGATTTCATCTTCAGTGCCCTGGGGGAAGAAACCGGCTTCCTCGGCGCCACGCTCGTGGTGGTGGGGTTTGTGGTGTGGATCTGGCGGCTGCTGCAGATCGCCGGCAAGGCCCGCAGCGATGTGGAGTCGCTGGTGGTGGTGGGGGTCGGCGCGATGGTGATGTTCCAGGTGGTGGTGAACATCAACATGACCATCGGCCTCGGACCGATCACCGGCATCCCCTTGCCGTGGCTGAGCTATGGCCGCTCCGCCATGCTCGTGAACTTCATCGCCCTGGGGCTTTGCGCCTCCGTGGCCCGGCGCGGCAGCACCGGCATGGGCCGCCGCTGATGGTGGATCCCGCCGCTGGCACGGCGCCCCGCTCCACGGGATCCCTGGCGGCCCTGCGGCGCGAGTTGGCCCAGGGCGACGGCCCCGGCCGCGGCGACGAAGACAGCGTGCGGCGCCAGTGGTGGGCGGCCCTCGCCACCCTCCAAGACGACTTCCTGTTGCCGCTGGGCCCCCAGCGGGGCGTGTGGCTGGCGGCCCCGTTGCCGGCCCTCTATGAACCGGCCCTGCTGCAGCAGCTGCAGGGTTGGGTGTGGGCCCCCGCCGAACTCGGCGCCGTGTTGCAGGCCAGCGCCCCGTTGCTGCCGGCCACCGGCGTGGCCGCGGCCGCCGCCGCCGCGGGCGGGGGGTTTGAGCGCCTGCCCCTGGAGGATGACGACGGCACCGATCCCCTGCTGGTGCTGATCACGCCGCGGTTGCAGGTGGCCATGGCCCTGGTGGGGGAGGAGCGGGCCCGGCGGCTGGTGGTGCAATTCGAACCGGCGGCCCTGTCGGCGGCGCTGACGCGGCTGGATGAGCGGCTGCAGCGCACCGATCCGGCCCAGGCCCAGCGGCTGCGCCAGGCGATCCAGGCCCTTGGGCCCCTGCAGAACGACCCCCAGCGGGTGCCGCAGTTTTGGCCGCGGCTGGCGGAGCGGTTGGCGGCCATGGCCCCCAGCCTCACCCTCCAGCCCCTGGTGCACCGGGCCCGTGGCGAGGCCCGCGGGGCCGGTGCTGCCCCCAGCAGTGAACTGGCGTTGCTGGAGGCCCTCACCCATGAGGTGCGCACGCCCCTGGCCACGATCCGCACCCTGATCCGGTCGCTGCTGCGCCGCAGCGACCTGCCCGAGCTGGTGCGGCAGCGGCTGCAGCAGATCGATGGCGAGTGCAGCGAACAGATCGACCGCTTCGGCCTGATCTTCCTGGCGGCGGAGCTGCAGCGCCAGCCCGCCGACGCCGGGGCGCAGCACCTGGCCCGCACCGATCTGGCCCAGCTGTTGCATCAGCTCGAGCCCCTGTGGCGCCAGCAGTTGCAGCGCCGCAGCCTGGGCTTGGAGCTCAGCGCCGCCACGGATCTGCCGCCGGTGCTCAGCGATCCGGCCCGGCTGGAAACGGTGCTGGGGGGGCTGGTGGATCGCTTCAGCCGCGGCCTGCCCGCCGGCGCCCTGGTGGCCCTGAGCCTGCAGCCCGCCGGCGCCCGCCTCAAGCTGCGGCTCAGCGCCAGCGCCGAAGCCCTGGCGGCGGAGGAGCAGCCCGGCGGCAGCGAGCGGGTGGGGCCGGTGCTCAGCTGGAACCCCGACACCGGCAGCCTTCAGCTCAGCCGCCAGGCCACCCAGCGGTTGTTCCACAGCCTCGGCGGCCGCCTGGCGGAGCGCTCCGGCAACGACCTGATCGTGTTTTTCCCCGTGGCCGGCGCC
The DNA here is from genome assembly GCA_963923815.1 of uncultured bacterium. Lineage (GTDB taxonomy): Bacteria > Cyanobacteriota > Cyanobacteriia > PCC-6307 > Cyanobiaceae > Vulcanococcus. The sequence continues at coordinate 451 of CAWUND010000156.1, read as the reverse complement.
TGATCCCCGCAGGTTTGTTGACGGGTGTGAAGACCCTGGCGGGGCGGCCTGTTAGCCCCAAAACACGGTGCTAGCTTCCGAGCGAAACGGTCTGCCGACTCCCCCTCCGGAACAGCCATGGCAACGAGTGGTCAACTGAGCGGTCAACTTCCGAAGTACATCGGCAGCACGGGCGGTTTGCTCAACGCCGCTGAAACCGAAGAGAAGTACGCGATCACCTGGACCAGCGCCAAGGAGCAGCCCTTCGAGCTCCCCACCGGCGGTGCGGCCCACATGAATGAGGGCGAGAACCTCATGTACTTCGCCCGCAAGGAGCAGTGCCTGGCCCTCGGCACCCAGCTGCGCACCAAGTTCAAGCCCCGCATCGAGGACTACAAGATCTACCGGATCTTCCCCGGCGGTGACACCGAGTTCCTGCACCCCAAGGATGGCGTGTTCCCCGAGAAGGTGA
>CAWUND010000155.1:0-3592 GCA_963923815.1 uncultured bacterium | reverse complement strand
ACCAACCTGCTCAACTTCGTGCCCACCCGGCCGATCCGCGACATCGCCAACGAGTACGTCGACGCCTTCTGCCGGCTGTATGAGCCCAACGCCTACATCGATCGGGTCAAGCACTACTACCTGAAGATGGGCAAACCCCTCTGGCAGGAGTACGTGCCGGCGGCCTTCGGCAAGGCCAGCCTGCCCGCCTGGAACGATGTGCGCGCCCTGTTGATCGTGATCTGGCGCCAGGGCCTCAAGCGCGACACCCGCTGGCGCTTCTGGCGTTCGCTGCTGGAGGTGGCCCGCAAGAACCCCGCGGTGCTGGAGCAATTCCTGGTGGTGCTGGCCCACAACGAGCACTTCCTGGAATACCGCTCGGTGGTGACCCGCGAAATCCAGGAGCAGCTGCAGGCCCTGCCCCCGGAACCGCCCCAGGCCCCCGCCGCGGCCACCCGCGAACTGCAGCCGGTCTGATCGCGGCCCGCCTGATCAGTCCTGGATGTAGTCGCTGCCGTCGTCGAGGCAACGCTCCGCCTTCTGCAGTTCGCGCCCGAGGTAGAGGGCGTGATCCAGGCGGCTCAGCGGCAACGGCCCATCGCCTTCGGTGAGGGCCATGCCCAGCTCCTTGGCGCTGCGGCCGCGGTAGGTGGCCAACGGGGCGCGGGGGCCTGCGCCGCGGCAGCTGATCACCTCGCCGGTGTCGGGGTCGGTGGCCAGGCCCCGCTCATCGATGCCGTTGCCGTAATGCTCGGCGATCAGCTCACCGGCTTGGCGATCGAGCTTGATCAGGAAATAGCCCGCCGGATCCAGGGCGATGAAACGCTGGGAGAGCCGTTCATCGAGCTGTTGGCGTTGCTCCGCTGAAAAACTGCCCATGGCGTGGATGCTAAGCAGCCGGCTCGACGCCGAGGGCGCTGAGCTGGGGGGCCGTTGCCGTGAACGGCAACTCCGCATTGATCGCCTCGATCTCCGCCAGCTGCTCGGCATTGGCCTCCGGGAGCCAACGGCGCAGGATCGTCTCGAAGCCCTCGTCGTACCAGCGGTGCAGGCTGGCGTGGGGGCGGGCCACAAACCCCCGCCGCCGTTTGTGGCTGCCGCCGGCGCCGGGATCGAACTGCTGCACGCCGTTGGCGATCGCCCAGGCGATCGGCGCGTAGTAACACACCTCGAAGTGCAGGTTGTCGACCTCCTCATCGCTGCCCCAATAGCGCCCCCAGAGGCAACCATTCCCCTGCACACACAGCGACATGGCCACGGGATCCTGGGGATCGCCGCGGTGGGCGCTGAACAGCACCAGCGATGGGCGCAGCTCGTCGCTGTCCTGCTCGAAGAAGTCGGCGGTGAGGTATTTGCTGCCCCACGGGCCCCAGCGGGCGCAGTGCTGGGCGTAAAAGTGATGCATCCGCTCCAGCAGAGCCGGGGTGATGGCATCGCCCACCACGGGGGTCACGCTGAGGCCCGCCTGCTGCACCGCCTTGCGTTCGCGTTTGATGTTGCGGCGTTGGTTGGCGTTGAAGCTGGCCAGGTAGTCGTCGAATGTGGCGTAGCCCTGGTTGCTCCAGAGGCTCTGCTGATTCAGCCAGGTGTGGCAACCGGCCGCCTCCGCCAGGGGGCGCCAGGTGGGATCCACGTAGAGGAAATTGCAGCTGAAGATGCGGTGCTCGCGGCAAAACCCATCGATCAGCTCCAGCATCAGCTGGGTGAGGGCGGCGGCATCCTGGCCTGGGGCGGTGAGGAAGCGGTAGCCCTGCACCGGGCTGAGCGGACTCATCCCCAGCAGCTTGGGGTAGTAGCGGTGCCCCAACTGCGCCGCCAGCTGGGCAAACGATTGATCAAAGACAAACTCGCCGTAGCTGTGGCCCTTGAGGTAGAGCGGCGCCGCGGCGATCAGGCGATCCCCCTGCCACAGGCCCAAATGGCAGGGTTGCCAGCCCTGGCGCGGTGCCACGCTGCCGCTGCGCTCCAGGCGCACCAGCCAGCGCCAGGAGTAAAAGGGGATCGGATCCGCCGCCGTGAGGGCATGCCACTGCGCCTCGGGAATCTCCGCCATCGCGCGATGCCAGCGGGCCGTGAGCTCAACCATCAGGGCAGGCGAAGGCTGGGGGCTGCGGCCGGAACCCTAGGCAGCATGCTGGTGCTTGCGCTGGCCCCACCGGCGGCCCAGGCCGGGCTGCTGGCTCCATTGCTGTCACTGATGCGCCCGCAGCTGGAGCTGCGCATCACCGCCGCCTGCCAGCAATGGGCCGCCGCGGGCGACAAAGCCCTGGAGGAGCGCATGGGGCCGCCCTGCCGCGCCCTGGCGGGTCCCACCAGCCGCTGCTTGGTGGATGAAACCGAGCGCAGCGGCCGCGGCCTGGGGGTGATCAGTGAGTTGGTGGGCGGCCGCTTCGGCGACGACAGCGAAGTGGTGGTGAAGCGCTGCGCCGGCCGGTTGCTGGGGCTGCCCCCGGAAAGCTTCCAAGACGTGCCCATCCGCGAGCTGGCCAAACGCTTCAAAGCGGCGGCGCCGGCTCCGGCTCCGGTGCCGTGATCCGCCGGTAGCGCAGCATCAGCTCATCCCCCCCGAGGGCCCGCTGCTCCTGCAGCCGCCAACGGTTGGGCTCCAGCCGCAGGGGGGCCGGCAACCAGCTGTGGGCGCCCCCCAGCAGCTGGGGGCACAGGGTGAGCTGCAGCTCATCCACCAGCTGCCGTTGCAGCAACTGCCCCGCCAAGTCAGCGCCCCCCAGCAGCAGCAGGCGCCGCAAGCCCGCCTGCGCCAGGGCAGCCAGCGCCTCTGGCCAGGTCTGCAGGGGCAGCTGGCGGTGAAACCCCGTCTGCGCCGCCGCTCCGGCAGCCGGGCTGAGCAGCCAGCGCTGCAGGGGTTGGCGGAAAAAGGGCAGCGCCGGATCCAGATGCCCCGATCGGCTCACCACCACCGCCACCGGCTGATCCGGCAGTGGGGCGTGGCGTCGCTGGGCCAGCAGGTCGGGGGCATGGATCAGGCAGGTGCTGCCATGCAGCCGCAGGGTGCGGGCACCGATCAGGCAGCCATCGGCCCAGGCCAGGGCCTCCTCCAGGGCGCGCCGATCGCCTTTACCCCCCAACTGGGCGGCACCGCCCTCCGGCGGGGCGAGGCGGCCATCCAGGCTGACCGCCAGCACCAACCGCAGTTCAGGCGCCGGCAAGGGCCTCGAGGGCCTGGGGGCGCATGCCCAGCTGGGGCACCTCAGCGAACACCTCAGCGGCGTTGTTGGGGCTTTCCTGCAGGCGGATCTTGTGCAGGGTGGCCCCCAGCTCCGCCACCGGCGCGCTCAGCAGGTCGGCGATGTGCAGGGCGATGTTTTCCGCGGTGGGCACGGTGGTGGCGAAATGGGCCACGTCCTTGTTGAGGAAGGTGTGGTCGAAGGGCTCCACCACCAGGGCATCCACCCGCTGCTGCAGGGCCGCCAGGTCGCACACCATGCCGCTGCGGGGGTCGATGGCGCCCCGCACGGTCACCTCCAGCAGGTAGTTGTGGCCATGGCCATGGGGCCGGGCGCACTTGCCGTAGATGGCGTCGTTCTGCTCCGCGGAGAGCTCCGGCCGGGCCAGGCGGTGGGCGGCGGCGAAGTGGGTGCGGATGGTGAGGAAG
>CAWUND010000154.1:0-3610 GCA_963923815.1 uncultured bacterium | reverse complement strand
TGATCTATGGCATGCCCACGTCGGTCACCGATCCACCGCCCGGCTTCAACATGTACCGCGTTCGCTTCAACGGCGACGTGATGGAGCTGGAGGAAAACATTGCTGAAACCACCGGCCTTGGCCTTGGGGTGCACACCACGATCCGCCCATCCGACGCCAAGAGCTACTGCATTTCCGACGGCCAGAAAGACATCTTCGCTTGGTTTGATCGCGCCTCCACCCGCGTGCTCCAGGCATTCCGCTACGACTGGGAAGGCAGCTCGCCCAACCTCGCCGACTGTTGGACCGGCGGTGGTGTGTTGAAGATCACCCGCATCAAGCCTGATCCGAGCACGGGGCTGTTTGATCTGCGCGGCACCAAGGGCATCAAGATCAACTGGGAAATGGTGCCCATGGGCGAACTGTTTGTGCCGGAGGGCAAGATCCCAGGCCCCAACGTGCGGGCCCTCACCGGTGCCGACGCCTTTGTGTGGCACCCGAGCGGCAAGTGGGGGGCTGAGATCATCCGCATGCTGGGGGGCTGTGTGGTGCATGACGTTGAGAATCAGATGACCCCCGTGGCCTATTGCGCCTTCCCCAGCGCCTCGCCGGACACCTACCCGGTGGAGCAGATCGATGCCGACACGTGGCAGGTGGTGATTGATCGGGTGTATTCACCGGGCCATGAGCTGGGGTTCTCCCCCGACGGCAACCATCTGGTGATGATGAACAACGGGCTCGAGAACAGCGTGGGCATCTTCGATAGCTCCAACCCCGACCCACGCCAGTGGACCAAGATCAAACAGATCGTGGATCCCACCTGGGGCAAGCGCTATCCCAGCCCCTTCCACATGGCCTTCACCCCGGATAGCAAAAAGATGTATTTGGTGGTGCTGAATCCTGCGCCGGGGCGCAGCGGCATCATGGTGGTGGATACGGCCACCTGGACGCCGATCAAGGAGCTGCAGAACATCACCCAGGACATGCAGTCCTGCACGGTGACCCCCGATGGCAAGTTTTTGCTGGTGGCGGTGGGGGGCTTCCAGCGTTATGCCTCCGGCGTGTTTGTGCTGGATGTGGAGAAGGATGAGCCCGTGGGCTTCATCCCCAACCCCGGCGGCCACCACGACCTCACACTGGTGCCCACCAGCGTGGATCAGCTGAAGTTCTCCCGCTCCTGCGCCATGTGAGCGCCGGGCTGGTGTCGTTGGCACGGCTCATCCTCAGCAACCTCACCCGGCGCCGGCTGCGCTCAGGGGTGCTGATGCTCGCGGTGGGCCTGGTGGCCGCCCTGGGCTTCCTCAGCATCAACCTGGTGGGCCGGCTGGAGCGCTCGCTGCTGCAGGGGTTTGAGCGGCTGGGGGCGGATCTGCTGGTGGTGCACGCCGACGCCCCGGTGAACCTCACCCAGGCGTTGCTCACCGTGGAGCCGGAGGCGCCACCTCTGCAGCCGGCGCAGCTGGCGGCGGCGGCCGGCTTGCCCCCGCAGCTGTCGATCAGCCCGCAACGGGCCGTGCGCAGCGATGGGCAGCTGGCCTTGGAGCTGGGGTTGGGCCAGGGCAGCAGCGTGCCCCTTTACGGCATTGATCCCGACCACGACACCACGGTGTTGCCATGGCTGGAGGATCACCGCGGCATTGATTTTCAGGCGGGTCAGGTGATCCTTGGCCACCGCCTGCGCGGGCGGCAGGGTGATCGGCTGCGCCTGCTGGATCACACCTTCCAGATCTATGGCCGCCTGGCCCCCACGGGTGTTCCCTCCCATGAGAGCGGCGTGTTCTTCACCCTCGACGACCTGGAGGAGCTGTTGCCCAGTGCGACCGCCGGCAGCTTGGGGGTGAATGGGTTGTTGATCCAGGCCCCTCCCGATCAGCCCATCGATCAGGTGCGGTTCAGCCTGTTGGCGCAGCTGCCCGGGGTGAAGGTGGTGGGCGGCCGCACCCTGCTGGCGATGGTGCGCCAGGGGGGCAACCTCACGCTGCAGCTGCTTGGGGCGCTCAGTGTGGTGCTGTTGGTGAGCGTGCTGTTGCTGATCAGCCTCTACTACGTGGGCATCGCGGCGGAGCGGCGCCAAGAACTGGGCTTGCTGCTCAGCCTTGGGGCCACGCCGTGGCAGCTGGTGGGGGTGCTGGTGGGGGAATCCAGCGTGCTGTGCGCGGCCGGTGGCGCCCTGGGGCTGGGGGCGGCCGCGGCGTTGCAGGCCGTGCTCAACCCCCTGCTGGCGCTGCGGCTCACCGAGGCGGGGTTGCTGTTGCCGGAGGCCCCTGCTGCCCAGTTGCTGCGGCTCGGGCTGCTGCTCTGGGCGCTGATCACCGCCCTTGGTGCCGGCGCCGCCCTGTTGGCCACCGCCGCGCTGCTGCGGCGTGAGCCGCTGCTGTTGGTGCAGAACGATGGCTGAGTGGCTGCTGCGGGCCGATGGCCTGCGCAAGACCTACGGCGCGGCGGGGGTGCTGGAGGCCAGCGTTGGCATCCGAGCTGGAGACTGTGTGGCGGTGCTGGGCCGTTCCGGATCGGGCAAGTCCACCCTGATGGCGATGCTGGCGGGCCTGTGCCGGCCAGAGCGGGGCACGGTGCAGCTGCTGGCGCCGCAGCCCTGTGATCTCTGGGCCCTCTCCACGGCGGAGCGCTGCCGTTTGCGGCGCGGCCCCATCGGCTTCATCAGCCAATTCACCAGCCTGCTGCCGGCCCTGAGCACCCTCGACAACGTGCTGTTGCCGGCCTTGCTGGCCGGTCGCCGCCGCGATGCCGATCTGCTGGCCCAGGCCCAGCGTTGGCTGGAGGCGGTGCAGCTGGACCATCGCCAGCAGGTGTTGGCGGGTGGCCTCTCCGGAGGCGAGCAACGGCGGGCGATCGTGGCGCGGGCCCTGCTCAGCAATCCCGCCCTGCTGTTGGCGGATGAGCCCACCAGCAACCTCGATGGGGCCACTGAAACGGCGCTGTTCACCCTGCTGCAGGGCCTGTGCCGCAGTGCCGGCACCGCCCTGCTGATGGTGACCCACAGCGACGCCCTGGCCGCGCCGCAAACGGCAGCGCTCCGCCTGGAGGCCGGGGTGTTGCGCGACGCAGACGCTTCAGCTGCAGCCCCTGCGCCGCTGCCGCCAGCCCCCAGTGAACCGGCGGATCCGGTGCCCGATCCGGCCCGCCGGCGCCTGCTGATCGCAGCGGCCCTGGCGGGGCTGGGGTTGGCGGCTGGCGCTGCGGGGCAGCGGTGGTGGCGGGGCCAGCAATGGGCGCTGCAGCAGCGCCGCGATCAACGGCAGCGGCTTGCCTTCAGCGGCCTCTCCGCGGAGCTCACGGCCCTGGAGCGCCTCGGCCAAACCGGCTATCGCGGCACGATCGCGGTGGACAACCTCGATCGGCTGCAGTCGCTCTATCTGCTGCCCTTGGACGCGCAGATGTACGTGCAACAGGGATCGCGCTGGACCCCCTACAGCGCCGCCTGGAGTGAGGGCAGCCGCTCCGTGCTCGCGGTGCAGGGGCCCATGGCGCTGCACGTGGATCTGTTGGACCTGCCGTCGCAGTTCACCGAATTGGTGCCCGGCTACATGCATGTGCGCCTCGACGTGACCTACGCCATCGCCGATCGCCCGGATCCCGATGCCTCACCGGTGGAGCGGCGCGATTCCTTCTT
>CAWUND010000153.1:0-3675 GCA_963923815.1 uncultured bacterium | reverse complement strand
TTGGGTGTAGCTGGTGATGTGGTCCATGCGCTTGTCATCGGCCAGCACCGCGATCACCTTGTCGTCGACTTCGCCGCCGTCGTCGAATTTCATGATGCCGATGATGCGGGCCTCCACCAGGGAGCCGGGCACCAGGGGCTCGGTCACGCCCACGATCTCGATGTCGAGCGGGTCGCCGTCCTCATCCCAGGTGCGGGGGATGCAGCCGTAGGCGAAGGGGTAGGCCAGGGAGGAGTAGCCCACGCGGTCGAGCTTGAGGTGGCCGGTTTCGGTGATCAGCTCGTACTTGTTGATCGTGTTGCTGTTGAGCTCCACGATGGCGTTGAGGCGCAGCTCGCTCTCATCGGCGAAGGCCGGCAGCACGTGCAGCAGGTTGAGCATCGTGCGGCTCGGGGCGTGGTCGATGTTCGCCATCGGGGCAGTGGGCACAAGGAGTCGGCGCGCATCCTACGGATGGCTCGGGGTGGCGCTTACCCCGCCGCCAGCCGCTCCAATTTGGCCTCGAGATACCGCAGGAAGGGGGCGCTGCTTAGGGGCTGGCCGCTCACCCGCTCCACCAGGGCGGCCCCATCCACGCTGCGGCCCAGCGGGTAGACGCGGGCCCGCAGCCAGTGCCCCAGCTGGGCGTCGTCGCCCTGCTCCAGCAGGGTTTCGATCGGCCCCAGCTCGGCCTCGATCTGCGCGCTCAGTTGGGCGCTGATCAGGTGGCCCAGGGCATAGGAGGGGAAGTAGCCGAACAGGCCCTCACTCCAGTGCACGTCTTGGAGGCAGCCCTCGGCGGCGTTGGCGGGGCTAAGCCCCAGCAGCTCCTCCATGCCCCGGTTCCAGGCCTCCGGCAGCTCCGCCACCGGCAGCCCGCCCTCCAGCAGCGCCAGCTCCAGCCGGTAGCGCAGCAGCACGTGCAGGCCGTAGCTCACCTCATCGGCCTCCACCCGGGTGAGGCCGGCGCGGATCGGGTTGAGGTCGCGCCAGAAGGCCTGGCCGCTGCCCCACACATCGCGGCCCAGGGCCTCGCGGAAGCGGGGGTACCAGCGTTGGGCCAGGGCGCCGCTGCGGGCCAGGCGGTTTTCGTAGAAGAGGCTCTGGCTTTCATGCACCGCCATGGAGGTGGCCTCCCCGAGGGGCCAGGGGAACCAGTGCTCGCCGTTGCGGGGCAGCCCCTGCTCGTAGAGGCTGTGGCCCCATTCATGGGCGGTGGCCAGGAAGGCGGAGAAGGGCTGGCCGGCCACCACCCGCGTGGTGATGCGGAAATCGTCGGGGCCGAGGGTGCTGGAAAACGGATGGGGGGAGCGGGCCTTGGCGCAGCGCTGGGGGTTGTAGCCCCACTCCTCCAGCAGCTGGTCGCACAGCCGTTGTTGCTGCTCTTCAGGGAGGTCCCACGGCCCGTGGCTGCCTTTGGGCAGGCTGCGGGCGCGCTCCAGCAGCGGCGGCAGGCTGTCCCCCAGGGGCAACAGCAGCGCCGCCAGCTGCGCCTTCGACACCTCCGGTTCAAAGGGCTGGGCCAGGATTTCCCAGGGGCTGCGGGGCTCCCCGCTGGCGCTGCGTTCCACCGGCTCCAACTGGCGGGCCTGCTCCAGCCGCAGCTGGATCAGCCGCTCCAGGGCCGGGGCAAACAGGCTGAAATCGGCGCGGGCCTTGGCCTGCTGCCAGCGGCCGTAGCCCTCCGCCTGGGCCTGGGCCAGCTCCCCCACCAGGGCGGCATCCAGGCTGGATTGGCGCCGCAGTTCCCGCTGCAGCAGCCGCAGGTTGTGGCGTTGCTCCGCCGGCGCGTCGGCCGGCAGCTCCGCCTCCGCCTCCCCCAGCAGCGCGGCATAGGTGGCGCTGCTCTGGCGTTCGTGCAGCTGGCGGGCCAGCAGGGCCAGCTGCTCACCCCGCCACCCCCCGGCCGCCGCCGGCATGGCGGTGTTTTGGTCGAAGTAGAGGGTGCTCTGGATCCCCCCCAGCAGCTGGGTGGTGTGCAGGTGCTCCCGGAGCCGGTGCCAGGCGTTGCCCATCAGCTCCAGTGCAGCTCCATGGGCACACAGCCCTCGAGGCTGAGCTTCACCGGGCAGCTCTCCGCCGCCCGCTGCAGCAGCGCCCGTTGCTGGGCATCCAGCCCGGCGGGCAGCTCCACCCACACCGTGAGCTGGGCGATGCGCCGCGGCGGGGTGCTGGTCATGGTTTTCTCCACCCGGGCGCTGGCCCCCTCCAGGCTCCAGCCGTGGCGCTCGGCCACGATCCCCATGATCGTGAGCATGCAGGTGCTCAGGGCGGTGGCCACCAGGTCGGTGGGGGAGAAGCGCTCCCCCTTGCCCTGGTTGTCGGTGGGGGCGTCGGTGTCCAGCGTGCTGCCGGAGGGACCGTGCTCGCTGTGGCAGCGCAGCTGGCCGCCGTAGCGGCTGTGGATGAGCGTCATGGGTGGGGGCAGGGGCCGCCGCCGGCGCGGCCTGCTTCAGGTTGGCAGGTGTGGGGTCGACGCCGCAGCAGCGGCCCGGTTTGCTGGGGCGTGCCGCCGTTGCGCCCGATGCTGCCGTTGCCGTTTGCCGCGCTGCTGGACACCACCTCGCCGGTGCTGGGCCTGGCCAAGGCGATCCAGCTGTCGGTGGCGCCGGTGTTCCTGCTCACCGCCATCTCCGGCCTGCTGGGGGTGATCAGCTCCCGCCTCACCCGGGTGATCGAACGGGCCCTGGTGGTGCAGGCGGATCCCACCGCCAGCGCCGACCTGCAGCTGCTGCGCCGGCGCATGGCCCTGCTCACCCGCGCCAGTGCCCTGGTGACCATCACCGGTGTGCTGGTGGCGGCGGTGGTGGCGGTGACCTTCCTCGGCGCCATCGCCGTGGTGGATCTCACGCCGATCGTGGTGAGCTGTTTCGTGTTGGCGATGCTCAGCCTGATGGGGGGCCTGCTGCTGTTGTTGCTGGATACCCGCCTGGCCTCACGGCTGATCCTGCATCGCTTTTGAGCTGCCGTTTCCGCGGCAGCTGCACAGTTGATCGAGGCTGGGGCGGCCGGTGACCGCCAGGCGCCAGCGGGCCCAGAGGCCGTAGAGGCCATCGCTGAGCTGGCGCAGCCCCGGCCAGCCGCTGGGGGCATAGAGCCAGCCCAGGCCGATCTGCCGGTAGGCGGCGCGGAACACCGCCACATCGGTGAGCACGGTGCCGTGGGCGTCGATCGCGTGGATGCGCCCCATGGCGGCGCGGTAGCTGATGCCGCCGTGCTGCTCGGGGTTGTAGTCCGCCGCATCCACGTCGACAAAGGCGAGCCGTGGCCGCTCACCGTGCAGCCGCGCATCCCGCTGGCGCAGGAAGCGCACCTCCCGCAGGCACAGCGGGCAGCCGCCGTCGTACAGCAGCGTCAGTGCCGTGGCGGTCACTTCAGGCGGCAGTAGCGGCCTCCCACGTTCATCCAGCCGGCGGGGCAGGCTTCGCCGTTGGTGGGTTTCACCGTGTAGGTCATCAGGCCGAGGGTGGAGCACTTGCCGTTGAGGGTGTCCACGTAGCCCATGGGGCAGATGTTGCCGAGCTTGGGCACCACCCGTTGGGCCTGCACGGGGGTCTGCAGGGCGCCGAGGGCGGCGAGGGCCAGGCCGGCCAGCAGGCCGGCGCGCAGGGGGCTGGGGGAGAAGCGCATGCACGGGGTCAGCGTCATGCCGCCAAGCTAAGGGGGTTGCCCCGCCTTTTCATGCTCCGACAGGAC
>CAWUND010000152.1:0-3678 GCA_963923815.1 uncultured bacterium | reverse complement strand
GCTTCGATCAGCCCGGAGCCCAAACAGGCCACCATCCCCGCCTGCCAGGAGAGCCGCACCGCGGCCGCCTCCCCGAGCCCACCCCCCAGGGCCGCCAACTTCACGGGCAGCATCACCAGGAACACGTAGGCGAACAGGCTCACCGTGTTGATGCCGTAGGGCAGGGCGGTGCGGTCGCTGCGCCCCTCATCCCGGGCCAGCCGATAGGCCTGCCAGGCGTAGGCCAGGTTGCCCAGCATCAGGCTGATGCCCGTGGCGGGCAGCACGGTGCCGAGCAGCAGGCTGTCCGGGTAACCCAGCACGCCGCGGCAGAGCCCCAGGATCAGCAGGATCTGGATCAGGTTGTCGAGCCCCAGCCCCAGCACCCCATCGAGGTCGCCGGCCACGAACCAGCGGGGGCCGCGGGGCGGCAGGGCGGTTGCGTTCATGCCGCCAGGCTGACAGCCGCAGCGCTCACCTCCCACAGCCGTGCGCAGGCATCGGAATCCAGGGCCGCGGGCGGCATGCGGCAGGGTTTGGGGTGGCCCTTGAGGTTGGCCAGGCCACCGGGTCCGTAAAACACCCCCGCCTCGGCCTCCGGTGCGGTGGCGGCAAACAGCTGCGGCAGGGCCCCCATGGCGGCGCTCTGGAACAGCGGATCCATCAGCCGGTAGGCCAGGGCCTCCATCCGAGAGCTGCGGGAGGCCACCGAGGTGGGCTGCAGGTTGGTGCGGGCCAGGCCGGGGTGGGCCACCAGCGACGTCACCGGGCTGCCGGCGGCCCGCAGCCGGCGCTGCAGCTCCAGGGCCGTCATCACATTGGCCAACTTGCTCTGCCCGTAGGCGGCCCAGGGGTCGTAGCGCCGTTCCGCCCGCAGATCATCGAAGGCGATGCGGCCGAAGTAGGCGGCCCCGGAGCTCACGTGCACCACCCGCGCCGCAGGGCGCCGCTCAAGCTGCGGCAGCAGGGCCTGGGTGAGGGCGAAGTGGCCCAGGTGGTTCACCGCCAGCTGCAGCTCGAACCCCTGGACGCTGCGCCGCAGGGGTGGCGCCATCACACCGGCGTTGTTGATCAGCAGATCCAGCCCCTCGGGCCGTGCCGCCACGCGGGCCGCGGCGCTGCGCACGCTGGCCAGGTCGGCCAGGTCGAGCTCGAGCGGTTCCAGGCCGCTCAGGCCTTCCGCCATCAGCTGGGCCTGGGTGTGTTCAGCCTTGGCGAGGCTGCGGCAGGCCAGCAGCACCGTGGCCCCCTGGGCCGCCAGGGCGCGCGCCGACTCCAGCCCCAGGCCGCTGTTGGCTCCCGTCACCAGGGCGGTGCGGCCCTGCAGCGGGGGCATCTGGGCGCGGGTCCAGGCCATGGGGGCAACCGATCACGGCGCCCATGGTGTCGCCCGCCGCCCCAGTGGCGTGGCTCAGTCTTCCGGGAACAGCAGGGTCGCCAGTTCGTCGGGGTCCACGTCGTAGACGCGGGCCAGGCTGGTTTCGATCGCGGCCGTCACCTCCCCGGGCAGGAAGCGCATGGCGCTGAGGGCGTCGTCGGCGATCTCATCGGTGAGCAGCTTGTCGCCGCCGAGCTTTTCGTCGTTGATCACCGCCATCACCCAGCTCTGGTAGGCGTAGACCAGATCCGAGAACTCCAGATCGGGGTCGTTGAAATCCAGGGCCATGGCTGCGGGTGCCGCATCTGCCTGCAGTCTGCCGGCTGGTGGGGAGGATGGTGAGCATGAGCACGGCAACCCCTGACCCCGTGGCCCTGCAGGCCACCCTGGTGGATTTCGCCCTGGCGGAGCTGGTGCGCCAGCACCGCGAGAGTTTCCAGCCCCTGTGGAGCACCGAAAGCTGGGCCAAGTTGCTGATCTGGCTGGCCCTCAACTGCGGCTGCAGCGGCGATGAGGCGGGCCTCAAAACCTTTGCGGGGGCTTTGGGGTCCGTTCAAACCGCCCGCATGCGCCGGGTGTTTTTTGAGCGGGAACTCGACGACCTCGACCTGCAGCTGATGGCCGATCCAGCCGAACAGCAGCTGTTGGTGCTGCCCCAGGGGCCCGCCGATGTGGTGCTGCAGAGCGAGGCCATTGCCCAGGCCCTGGAGCGGGTGGGCCTGAGCGAGCGGGTGGTGGCCGACCGCAGCCGCTGGCAGCGCCTCGATGCCCTGGTGGCCATCCCCTGGCGCGAGGGGGGCCCATGCAGCTGATCGGCCGCTACCGCAATGCCGGCTACGAGGCCTTGGCCGATGGGGTGATGGCCTTCTTTGACACACGGCCGGATCTGCAGCGGCCTGGGGTGGCCTTCGGCCCCGACGATGCTGAACCCGCCAAGGTGTCCACCGACATCAGCCTGGTGGCGATCGACCGCTCCGATCCGCAGGCCTTCGCCCTGGCGGAGGTGATCCTGCGGGGGGTGTCAGCGGCCCTGGAGCAGTACCTCAAGGAGCGGCCGTTGTTCCGCAGCTGCTGCCCCGAGCAGGCGCTGTTTGTGAACCCGATCTTCAACCTGCAGCGCTACGCCCCCGGGGAGGGGTTCAAGCGCTGGCATTGCGACTGGACCATCAGCGACGAGGCCACCGAGCCGGTGCACCGGGTGCTGGCCTGGATCCTCTACTGCGATTCCGTGCCGGAGGGGGGCACGGAGTTCCATTGGCAGCAGCACCACGAGGCGGCCGAGCGCGGCAAGCTCGTGATCTTCCCGGCTGGCCCCTCCCACATCCACCGGGGTCGGGTCAGCCACGACCACAGCAAAACCATCGCCACCGGCTGGATCAACGCCGGCAGCAGGGAGGCCTATCTGCGGCGCTTGGCGGCCGGTTAGTCCAACCAGGGTCTCTCCATCTGCACCTGAATGGGGAAGGGGATTTCGATGCCGTGCTGCTTGAAGGCGGTCCAGATCGCTTGGTTTACCTCGCTGCAGATGCCCACGTTGTCCATCGGGTTTTCGATCCAGAAACGCAGGGCGTAGTTGATGGCGGAATCGCCGTAGCTGAGCAGCAGGCCCTTGGGGGCGGGGTGGCGGAGCACCCGCGGCACCTGCAGGGCGGTGGCCTCCAGCAGGGCGATCACCTCGGCGGGGTCGTGGTGGTAGGCGGCCCCCACGCTCACCTGGCTGCGGCGCATGCGGTCGCTGGCGGTGTAGGTGGTGGCCGATGAGGTGAAGAAGGTTTGGTTGGGGATCAGCAGTTCGGCGTTGTCACGGTCGCGCCACAGCAGCGTGGCCCGCAGCCCCAGCTTGCGCACCTCACACGGGTCGCCATCGATCATCAGCACCTCGCCGGGGCGCACCGAGCCCTCAAACAGCAGCCACAGGCCGCTGATGAAGTTGGAGAACACCCCCTGGATGCCAAAGCCCAGGCCCACCGACAGGCCGCCGGCGATGGCCAGCAGGGCGGTGCCGTTGAAGCCCACGTGGAAGGCCAGGGCCATCACGCCGATCCCCACCACCGTGTAGCGGAGCATCAGCTCCATCGCCTTGCGACTGCCTTCACTGATGCCCAGAAACTTCTGCGCCAGCCAGGCCAGGGCCGCCGCCGGTGGGCCCGACCCCACCAGCAGCAGGTAGCTCACCAACACGGCGGTGAACACCTTGCCCAGCTCAATGGACATGCCAAACAGTTGCCCCACCTGGATCACCGCCAGGTCACTGAGGCTGTCCACCTTGTTGATCAGCAGCAGCACCGCCGCCAGCAGGTAGAGCGGCCGCAGCAGGCGGC
>CAWUND010000151.1:0-3688 GCA_963923815.1 uncultured bacterium | reverse complement strand
CGATGGGCACCCCGAGGGCGCCCATGGTCAGCAGCATTTCGCTGCGGATGTCCTGGAGGGTGTCGTTGGGCGACACCGGGAAGTAGCCCTCCTTCAGCTGGATCTTGTTGGCGAGGTTGCCGCCTTCCTCCACCCGGTCGGTGTTCCAGGGGGCTTCGATCGAGTCAACGGCGTAGAAGCTCGAGCCGTTGGTGCTCTTGTAGCGAACGTCGTCGAAGATGAAAAATTCCGGCTCTGGGCCGAAGTAGGCGGTATCCGCCAGGCCGGTGGAGCCCAGGTAGTCGAGGGCCTTCTGGGCCAGGGCACGGGGGCAGCGGGCGTAGGGCTTGCCGCTGCGGGGCTCCTGAATCGAGCAGATCAGGCTGAGGGTTTTGTGGCTGTAGAAGGGGTCGATCCAGGCGGTGTTCGGATCCGGCACCATGGCCATGTCCGATTCGTTGATGGCCTTCCAGCCGCGGATCGAGGAGCCGTCAAAGGCCACGCCTTCGGTGAAGGCGGCCTCATCGATGAGGTCCTCGCACACGGTGAGGTGCTGCCACTTGCCGTGGAGATCGACGAACTTGAGGTCGATCAGCTCAATGCCCTCGTCCTTGATCTGACGGAGGACGTCCTGGGCGGTTTTGGCCATGACGTTGGGAGGAAAGGCGGTTGGAAAGCAGGTGCCGGACCGGCCTGGAACCGGACTCGGGCGGACCGTACGGAGCTACGGCGCCACCCTGTGTATCAGCAATAACCAAAATTCGCTCTCACGGATTGCGTCCGCCGCTTGCGTAACCGTTTCTGTCAATTGCGCCAGATGCAAGCGCCGGCAAGGGATCTGAGGGTTTCAAGGTGCTACCTTCCGGCTCAGGTGCGTCGATCCTTCACGCCATGCGCGATGCCATCACGGGTCTGATCGGTCGGTACGACCAGCTCGGTCGCTACCTCGACCGTGACGCCATCGACCGCATCGCCGGTTACTTCGGCGAAGCCCAGCTGCGCCTGGCGGCCGTGGAATTGATCAACCGCGAGGCGGCTGAGATCGTGCGGGAGGCCAGCCAGCGGCTGTGGCAGGCGGATCCCGAGCTGCTGCTGCCCGGTGGCAACGCCTACACCACCCGTCGCTGGGCCGCTTGCCTGCGCGACATGGACTATTTCCTGCGCTACGCCAGCTACGCCCTGGTGGCCGACGACAGCACCATCCTCAATGAGCGGGTGCTCAACGGCCTCGACGACACCTACAAGAGCCTGGGGGTGCCCACCGGCCCCACGGTGCGCAGCATCGCCCTGATGGCCGATGTGGTGTGCGAGCAGCTCTCCGACGCCGGCGTGGCCTCCGCCGATGCCATCAATGCGGTGGTGCGGGCACCCTTTGAGCACCTCTGCCGGGGCCTGGCTGACACCAACGTGCGGGCCCGTTGAGCGTCCCCACGACTGCGTAGGCTCCACTCACCCAGACCCACTCCAGGCCTTGGCTTCCACCCCTCTTGTGTCCGATCGGCACCGCCTGTCCCTCGGTCCGATCGCCACACCGGATCGGCTGTTGCTGGGCCCCGGCCCTTCCAATGCCCACCCCACGGTGCTGCAGGCCCTCAGCCGCACGCCGATCGGCCACCTCGACCCCCTCTATGTGGCCCTGATGGGCGAGGTGCAGGAGTTGCTGCGCTACGTCTGGCAAACCGACAACCGGCTCACCCTGCCCATGAGCGGCACCGGTTCGGCCGCCATGGAGGCCACGATCGCCAACATGGTGGAGCCCGGCGACACCGTGCTCGTGGCGGTGAAGGGCTATTTCGGTTTGCGCCTGGCCGACATGGCCGGCCGCTACCGCGCCGAGGTGCGCACCATTGAGAAACCCTGGGGCGAAGCCTTCAGCCTCGAGGAGATCGAAGCGGGCCTGAAGCAGCACCGGCCCAAGATCCTGGCGATCGTGCACGCCGAAACCTCCACCGGCATCTGCCAGCCCATGGAGGGCATCGGCGACCTCTGCCGCCAATACGACTGCCTGCTGCTGCTCGACACCGTCACCTCCCTGGGGGCCGTGCCCCTCTTCCTCGACGATTGGAAGGTGGATCTGGCCTACAGCTGCAGCCAGAAGGGCCTCAGCTGCCCGCCTGGCCTGGGCCCCTTCTCCATGGGCCTGCGGGCCGAGGAGAAGCTCAACGCCCGCAGCGGCAAGGTGCCCAACTGGTACCTGGATGTGAGCCTGCTCAACCAGTACTGGGGCAGCGACCGGGTGTATCACCACACCGCCCCGGTGAACATGAATTTCGGCATGCGTGAAGCCCTGCGGCTGATCGCTGAAGAGGGCCTCGACAACGTTTGGGCTCGCCACCGCCGCAACGCCGAGCGCCTTTGGGCCGGTTTGGAGCGCCTCGGCCTCGAGCTGCACGCCCCCGCCCACCTGCGCCTGCCCACCCTCACCACGGTGCGCATCCCCGAGGGGGTGGATGGCAAGGCCTTCACCCTCCACCTGCTCAACAAGCACGGCATCGAAGTGGGCGGCGGCCTCGGTGCCCTGGCGGGCAAGGTCTGGCGCATCGGCCTGATGGGCTACAACTCCCGTGAGGAGAACGTCGACCGCCTGCTCAACCTGCTGGAGCAGGAGCTGCCGGCATTCCGTGCGTCGGCCCCCGCCGCTGCTGTCGCCGTCGCCTAAACCAGGCCTCCAGCTGTTGGCTGCAGGCTTCGGCCAGCAGCCCGCCGCTCACCTGCATGTGGTGATGGGCGCTGGGGTCGCTGGCCAGGTTGAGGCACCCCCCCAGGGCGCCCCGCTTCGGATCCACGGCGCCGAACACCACCCGGCCCATGCGCGCCTGCACCAGGGCGCCCGCGCACATGGGGCATGGCTCCAGGGTCACCAGCAGGGTGCAGCCGTTGAAGCGCCAGTCCTGCCGCAGCCGGGCCGCCTGCTGCAGGGCCACCAATTCCGCGTGGCCCAACGGCTGCTGATCCCGCTCCCGGCGGTTGCTGCCCCAGCCGATCGCCCGGCCCTGTTCATCCAGCACCACGGCCGCCACAGGGATTTCGCCGGCAGCACCCACCCGTTCGGCACGGCGCAGCAGCCGCCCCATCCAGGCCGCCTCAACGCGATGCGCCGCGCCTGATCCGGTTGTTGGGTCCAGGGGCTCAGCAGCCAGGGGCCACACCGCTCACTGTCTGAAGGATGCCATTCCTGGCTGCGGCCCGCCGAACGGGAGAATGGCGGCAGATCGCATCGCCGTCTTGGCTCCAGCACCCCAGCACGAGCCGTCGGCGGACTCCCTGCTGGCCTTCCCGGATCCGCTCCAGGGCGACCCCCTGCTGCAGCGCTTCCTGGAGTCTGCGGTGGCGCAGCTGTGCCAGTGGTGGGCCAGTTCGGGCAGCCGCAGCCCGCTGCCGCTGCTGAGCGTGCTGCCAGACCTAGCCCCCCCCCTGCAGGGCCTAGCTCCCGATGCCCTGCTGGCGGATCTGCAGCTGGTGATGGATGGGGCCTTCAACCCATCCCACCCCGGCTCCCTGGCCCACCTCGACCCACCCCCCCTGGCGGCGGGGGTGGCGGCGGAGCTGGTGGCCGCCGGGATGAACAACAACCTCCTGGCGGAGGAGCTCAGCCCCAGCCTCACCCGGCTGGAACGGGGCCTCTGCGCCTGGATGGCCGCTGCCCTGGGCCTGGGGGAGCAGGCCGGCGGGGTGGCCGCCAGCGGCGGCAGCCTCAGCAACCTGATGG
>CAWUND010000150.1:0-3699 GCA_963923815.1 uncultured bacterium | reverse complement strand
CGGTCTGGCGGGGTCACTGAGAGATCAGTGGTGCTCTTCGTGCACCGCCTCGCCGATGTAGTAAGCGGCGAGGGTGGCGAAGATCAGGGCCTGAATGGCGCTGGTGAACAGGCCGAGGAACATGGCCGGCAGGGGCACGACCAGGGGAACGAGGAACGCCAGCACGGCCACCACCAATTCGTCCGCCAGGATGTTCCCGAACAGACGGAAGGAGAGGGACAGGGGCTTGGTGAAATCCTCGACGATCTTGAACGGGAGCATGATCGGGGTGGGCTCCACGTAGTACTCGAAGTACCGGAAGCCCTTACGGCTCAGCCCCGCGTAGAAGTAGGCCAGCGACACCAGCAGGGCCAGGGCCACTGTGGTGTTGATGTCAGCCGTGGGGGCACCCAGCTCGCCGCTGGGCAGGTGGATCAGCTTCCAGGGCACCAGGGCACCACCCCAGTTGCTCACGAAGATGAACAGGAACAGGGTGCCGATGAACGGCAGCCAGTCGCGATAGGCCTTCTCGCCGATCTGCTCGCGGGCCATGTCGCGGATGTAATCCCAGAGGAACTCCAGGAGGTTCTGCACACCGCGGGGGTCGCGCTCCATCTTGCGGGTGCCCACCACCACAAGGGCCAGCAGGGCACCGAGCACAACCCAGGAGCTGATGAAGACCTGGCCGTGAATCTTGAGATTCCCCAGTTGCCAATAGAGGTGTTGACCCACCTCCAGTTCGGCAAAGGGAAGGGTGAACGGCAGAAAACCCATCGGGTCGAACGGTCGGGGTCGCGCAAGCGACGGTTCAGGGGCGGCCGGCTCGCAGATCGAGCGCGACCTGAAGAATCAGGGCCGGTTTGTAGAGCAGGAAACCGAGCAGGGCCGGCAACAGCTCCAGCTGGGGCAGACGGGCGGCCGCCAGCACCAGCACAACGGGCACGAGCAGCTGCAGTTTTCCCACCTTCTTGGCGTCGGGACCGAGACGGGCGACGCTGCGGCCCAAGAGCCGCAAATAGACCACCCCCGCAAGGGAACCCACCAGCACAGAGGCGGCGGTGTGGAGGTCAAACACCAGAGCCGTGAACAGCACCGCCAAAACGGCGGCGATCAGGGTGGCGAGAAGGAGGCGCTGCTGAAGCTGCGCGTAATCGTCGACTGGGGGGTCGACGCATTCCAGGGAATCGGACACGCTCTGTTGGGTTGGGTCCCCCAGGTCAGTCGCCGTTGCATCGTCCGGGGACGAAGGCTCGGGGGACTGGAGCGGAGGGGTAGCCAGCAAAGGCGCCGACGCTCTGAAAAGGCGCGTGGAATTTATCACGCAGCCGGGCTGGACCCGGGCTGGAGCAGCAGCACCCGCTGGGCCAGCAATTCCCTCGCCACCACGGCGATCTGCGCGGCAGGCCAGCCCAGGGGCAGCGCCCCGAGGGCCGTGCCGGCGGGGGCCTGCTCGAGGGCCTGCAGCAGGGCCAGTCCCTCGGCCGTGAGATCGAGGGGGGCCATGTCGGAATCGAGCAAGGCCTGGCCCGGCCAACCCCACAGGCAGCGGTTGCGCTGGCCTGCGGCGGCCAGCAGCGGGCCGTCGTCGCCCCAGTCGTGCTGGGTTAACGGGGCCTTGGCCAGGAAAAATTCGAAGTGGCTGATGTCGGGGTCGAGGTCCTCCACCAACCGCCACCGCTCGAGGGGGGGCAACGCCTGGGCCCGCTGCAGCAACTCCCCCTGCAGCAGCCGGGCCGGATCCCACACCTGGGGATTGGAAAAGCCCGCAAACTGCAGATCCGCACTGGCCACGAAGGCCATCAGGCGCTCCAGGTTGTAACTGGTCTCCTGGGGGTGCAGATACATGTCCGCGAAGTTGGCATCGGCGGCGCAGTCGAGGGCCCAGCGCTGCTCGTGGTGCCGCCGCAGCCGGTTGTGCTCCGGCAACTCCGCCAGCAGCTGACGGCCCAGCCGCAGGCCGGGCTCACCGGTGCCCACCGCCAGGGCCGTGAGCGCCCGCTGGGTGCGGTGGATCTCCCAGCGCCCCCCATCGGCATACAGGAAGAGGTGCAGCAAGGCCCCTGGTTTCAACAGGGCCGCCAAGGCCCGCAGGCCGGCCTCGGGCTCCCGCAGGTGATGCAGCACCCCCACGGAATTGATGTAGTCGAAGGGGCCTTCCCCCTGCAGCTCCAGCAGGCTGCGGTTCTCGATGCGCACCCGGGCCCGCTCGCCGCCACCGGAGCGGCGCAACCGCTCCCGAGCCACCTCAAGGGTGCCCGGTGAGATGTCCACGGCGAGGATCTCGGCCCCGGGGTTGAGGTGGGCCAGGTAGTCGGTGCTCACCCCGGTGCCACAGCCGGCATCGAGGATCCGCAGCGGCTGGCCCTCCGGGGGCCGAGGCGGCAGGGCACCGGTGCAGGCGGCATAGGCCGCGTCCACGCACCAGCGCCAGTTGTACCCAGGCGGCGGGCCGTCCTGAAGGGGGTCACCGGGATAGGGGAAACGGTCGTAGAAGGCGCTCACCACGGGGGTGGCGGCATCGGCGGGGGCCTGGGTCATCGGCGGCGGACAGGCACGGTTGGGGAGGCTCGGGCACGGGCTCACCGCGAGCATTTCATGGAGGCCGTCGGGTCGGCGGCACGGCCGGCAGCGGGCTGCAAACATTTGTTCATGGGCCGCCGGGAGGCCAGAGGGCCAGCCGTAACGTGCCCAGGCCAGGCTCGCTCTCATCCATGACTGTGACCGCCAGCAGCGGCAGCAGCAGGGTTGCTCCTCAGCGCTACGACACCCTGCCGCTCTCCAGCGTCCGCCAGGCGGAACAGCAGGACCGGTTCCTCGACGGCGGGGAACTGAACAACCTGGTGACCTTTTTCCAGAGCGGCCAGCTGCGGGTCGAAGCGGCCCGTCGCGTCTCCGCCAATGCCGAGGCGATCGTGGCCCGGGCCGCCAGTCGCATCTTTGCGGGCGGCACCCCCCTCTCCTATCTCGATGCACCCCTGAGCCCGGTGAGTGCCGGCGAAGGCACCCCCTTGGCCAGCGACCAGGCCGCCTTCCAGCGCTCCGTGCAAACCTTCGCCGGCGCCAGCGGCGGCAGCCAACGCGGCAATGCCTTCACCCGGCTGCTGGAGGGGGCCGGCGGTGATGCCGACGTGCGGGTGGTGCTGCCCACCGGCTTCAGCCCGATCTCGGTGGCCCGCTACGGCACCGAGCGGATGAAGAAGTCGATCCGCGACATGGCCTGGTTCCTGCGCTACGTGGGCTATGCCGTGGTGGCCGGTGATCCCAGCATCCTGCGGGTCAACACCCGCGGCCTGCGCGACGTGCTGGAGAAGGGCTGCTCCCTGGCGGCCACCAACGTGGCCCTGCAGGAGATGCGCGCCGGTGCCGCCGAGCTGCTCAAAGACCTCCCCGAGGCCCGCAAGCTGCTGATCGAGAGCTTCAACGTGCTGATCGAGGAGCTGGCGGTGCCCACCCCGTCGCCCCGGCAACGCCTCGGCAGCCCCGAAAACCAGGGCCTGCAACTGCCCGCCATCTACGCACTGGCGGCCCAGGGCAAAGCGCTTCGCTACACCATGAAGCCCGCCATGACGGGCGCCCAGAAGGCGGAGGTGGTGCGCGCCGCCTACCGGCAGGTGTTCGAGCGCGACATCGCCAAGGCCTACAGCCAGGAGCCCTGCCCGGTGGAGGCCACCCAGGTGCGCCAGGGCGACATCTCGATGCGCGAATTCATCCGCGCCCTTG
>CAWUND010000149.1:0-3744 GCA_963923815.1 uncultured bacterium | reverse complement strand
AGATCGCCGGTGGTCATGCCCGGGGCGGCGATGTCGATGATTTCGCGCAGCACCGTGGCCACGATGCGGCTGGCTTGGCGCATCGTGTCGATCTCGCGGGCGCTCTTCACCTCCACGCCCCGGCGGCTCTTTTGGATGCGCGGGCCGGTCTGGGTCACCAAGGCCTGGTGCGCTTCGGCCGTGGCTTGGGCCTGGCTTTTCTGACTGGCGGCCAGCAAATCGGCGAACAGATTCATCGCAACGGTTGAGGCCCCACGGAATCAAGTTAGAACCTGAACACCGCGTGTGCTGCCGGAGGGCATGTCGACCTTGCTGGCCCAGGTGCGCCGCTGGCACGCCGCCGCGGCCCCGTTTGTGCTCGCCCCACTGCTGCTCACGGTGTGCAGCGGCATGGCCTACCGGCTACTGAAAGACTGGGGCGGTCTGGAGCGCGACCAGGTGCACTGGTTGATGGTGCTGCACGAAGGGGAATGGCTGGGCCATGCCGGTGAGCCGCTGTATGTGCTGCTCAATGGCCTCGGGCTGCTGTGGATGCTGGGGAGTGGCGCCACGCTGCTCAGCCAGCGCTGGCGGCGGCGCCCCCCCGGGGCAGACGGGTCACCTTGAGCCGGTACACTTGCCGTTTGGCCAGGCGTTCACCCAGCCGGGATGGCAGCGGAATCCAAGGACATGACTGAAGCGAACAACACCGAGATCAACTCCGAGAGCAGCTCAGAGAGCACCCCCGCAGCCGCCGAGACCGCTGCTCCGGAAGCCGCCGTGGCCGTGGCCGAGAAGCCCGCTGCGAAGGCCGCCGGCAAGACCGTGAGCGTGGGCAAGCTCAGCGCCCAAGACCTGATCCGCGCCTTCGAAGCCGAGCAGATCGCCAAGCAGGCCAAGGATCTGCCTGAGATCTATGTGGGTGACACCGTGCGCGTGGGCGTCCGCATCACCGAGGGCAACAAGGAGCGCATTCAGCCCTATGAGGGCGTTGTGATCGCCAAGCGCCACGGCGGGCTCAACGAAACCATCACCGTGCGCCGCATTTTCCAAGGTGTGGGTGTGGAGCGGGTGTTCCTGCTGCACAGCCCTCAAGTGGCTTCCGTGAAAGTGGAACGTCGCGGTAAAGTGCGTCGGGCGAAGCTCTTCTATCTGCGCGACCGAGTGGGCAAAGCCACCCGCGTCAAGCAGCGCTTCGATCGCTGAGGCCTCCCGCCTTCAGTTCCCAGGATTGCCGCCAACGGTGGTGATCCGTCGAGCGATTCGGTTTCGATCGGATCGGGCTCGGCCGAGGGAGCATCGGCCCTGCGCCGTTAGTTCAGTTGGTAGAACGCAGGTCTCCAAAACCTGATGTCGGGGGTTCAAGTCCTCCACGGCGCGTTCGGTGCTCCCCCCCTTGCAGTCTCTTCGTTCCGGACATGGAGTTGGATCTACAGCCCGGTGATGTGGTCAAGGTGCTGGAGTCAGCCGCCCTCGGTTGGGTGCGCGCCCGGGTGATCCGCGTCAAATCCGGTGGCCGCGTTGTGGTGCAAAGCGACCAGGGTCGTGAATTCACCGCCCGCGGCAACCAAGTGCGCCTGATTGAACCGGCCGGTTTCCGTCCCTGAGGCCCCTGCCGCCCTGCGGCTTTCCCCCATCAGCCTTCAACCTTTCCATCAGCCCACCCTCCGCGGTGGGCTTTTTAGTGGATCAGTTGACGGAGGGCAGGGCGACAACGGATACTTTTGAGGTCGCGCCAGCGGCAGTGGCACGCCCCAAAGGCCTGTCAGAGCGTGCTTTCTGAGCACATCTGGGACTGTAGTTCAATCGGTTAGAGCACCGCCCTGTCACGGCGGAAGTTGCGGGTTCGAGCCCCGTCAGTCCCGTTCTCATTCACATCGAGGAGCAGAAGCCAGTGGCGGCAACTGGAGCGGCGGTCCGTGTGCGTCTCGCCCCCAGCCCCACCGGCACCCTCCACATCGGCACGGCCCGCACGGCGGTGTTCAACTGGCTGTTCGCCCGGCGGCAGGGGGGCCAATTCCTGCTGCGCATCGAGGACACCGACAAAGAGCGCAGCAAACCCGAGTACACCGCCAACATCCTCGAGGGCCTGCAATGGCTGGGGCTCAGCTGGGACGGTGAGCCGGTGGTGCAGAGCGAGCGGATCGCCGAGCACCGCAGCGCCATCCAACGGTTGCTGGAAAGCGGCAAGGCCTACCGCTGCTACGCCACTGAGGCCGAACTCACCGAGATGCGCGAACGGCAGGCGGCGGAGAACCGCGCGCCCCGTTACGACAACCGCCACCGCCAGCTCAGCCCCGAGCAGGAGCAGGCCTTCATCGCCGAGGGCCGGGAAGCCACCATCCGCTTCCGCATCGACGACGACGCCACGATCACCTGGACCGACCTGGTGCGCGGCGAGATGCGCTGGAGCGGCGCCGACCTGGGGGGCGACATGGTGATCGCCCGCCGGGCCCCCGCCGATCAGATCGGGGATCCCCTCTACAACCTGGTGGTGGTGGTGGATGACGCCGCCATGGCGATCACCCACGTGATCCGCGGCGAAGACCACATCGCCAACACCGCCAAGCAGTTGCTGCTGTACGAGGCCCTCGGGGCACAGGCACCGGTGTTTGCCCACACCCCCCTGATCCTCAATCAGGAGGGCCGCAAGCTCTCCAAGCGGGATGGCGTCACCTCCGTGAGCGACTTCCGCGCCCAGGGCTACACAGCCGAGGCCCTGGCCAACTACATGACCCTGCTGGGCTGGTCACCGCCGGAGGGGATGGGCGAGCGCTTCAGCCTGGAGGAGGCCGCCGCGGTGTTCGATTTCGAGCGGGTCAACAAGGCCGGCGCCCGCTTCGATTGGGACAAGCTCAACTGGCTGAACAGCCAGGTGCTGCACGGCCGCAGCGCCTCCGAGCTGTTGGGGGATCTGCAGCCGCTGTGGACAGCCCAGGGCTGGACGGCGCAGGCCGACGCGGGCTGGCTGGAGCAGCTGTGCACCCTGCTGGGCCCCTCGCTGGTGACCCTGCAGGACGGCCTCGAACAGGCCCGGCCCTTCTTCGAGCGGCCCGAGCTCAATGACGCGGCCCAGCAGCAGCTGGCCAGCGATGGGGCCCGCCCCGCCCTGGCGGCGCTGCTGGAGCGGCTGCCGCAAGGGGCCCTGGATGCCGACGCGGCCCAGGCCCTGCTGGGGGAGGCGGTGGCCGCCGCCGGGGTGAAGAAGGGGGTGTTGATGAAATCGCTGCGGGCCGCCCTACTCGGCAGCCTCCAGGGGCCCGACCTGCTCACCACCTGGCTGCTGCTCCAACCCAGCGGCGAAGCCCGCCAGCGCATCGCCCGCTGCCTCTGAGACCAACCCCAGGCGCTGGGCCAGCGCCGGCGCCGTGAGCCCCTGCAGGCTCACGCTCAACAGGATGGTGAGAAACACCAGCCCCTTCAGGGCCCCGCCGCCGCTCACCTGGGCCTGGTTGAGCTGCAGGGCAAACAGGCTGGCCACCGCGGCGGTCACGATGCCGCGCGGAGCCATCCAGGCCACCAACAGCTTCTCCCGCCAACCGAACGACGCCAACCCCAGGCCACTGAGCTGCACCACCAGCCAGCGCAGCGGCGACAGCGCCAACACGCAGAGCACGCCGCCCCAGCCCAAGGGGCTCAACTCCGCCCAGGAGAGATCGGCCGCCAGCAGCGGAAACAGCACCGTGACCGCCAGCTGCGCCAGCTGGGCAATCCACTCATCCAGCTGGGTGGCCCGCTGATCGAGCCGCAGCCCCACCACCACCC
>CAWUND010000148.1:0-3746 GCA_963923815.1 uncultured bacterium | reverse complement strand
ACAGCGGCTGCAGAGCGGCCCGAGGGGTGGCCTTTACATTGGTTCACGCGAGGTGTTGATCGTGTTCGGGGAGCGCAGGCCGCATTGATTTCATCGGTGACCGACCCCCGAATCACCACGCCAGCGCTGCGCCACAGCGAAGACGCTCGGGTGCGCTGCTACACCAGCCACTTCGCCGATGTGATGGAAATGCGGGCGCCGGCCAGCACCGTGGCGCACTACCTCGATCACCACGAGGGTTGGTTTCGCCGCTGCGCCGCACCGATGCAGGTGGAGGCCCTCGGGCGCAACGGCTACGTGCTCACCCTGGGGCGCTTTGGCAACTTCGGCTTTGAGGTGGAGCCCACCATCGGCCTGGAGCTGATGCCCCAAAGCCGTGGCGTCTACCGGATCTGCACGGTGCCGCCGGAGCAGTTCGAGCCGGGCCTGCGCGACCTCTACGACGTGGAGTTCAACGCCGCCCTGCGGCTGGAGGAGCAGGACGCCGAAGCCCCCCACACGGATGTGCGCTGGGAGCTGGATCTGAGCGTGTGGATCCGCCTGCCGGCGGTGATTGGGCTGCTGCCCGAATCCCTGGTGCAAACCAGCGGCGATCACCTGCTGCGCCAGATCGTGCGCCAGATCTCACGGCGCCTCACCTGGAAGGTGCAGGAGGATTTCCACGCCACCCATGGCCTGGAGTGCCCGCCGCGCAAGCGGGCCCAGTTCTGAAGGGCGCCAGCCAGCCCTAAGCGGGCCGGTTCTCCCAGATCTTGTTCACGATCTGCATGCCGGTGACGGCCTGCCAGAGGAACAGCGTGAACACGCCCATGTTGAGGCCCACATGCAGCTTGCGGGCGATCAGGTTGCCCTGCTGCATCAGCGGCGAGAGGGCCGCAGCCAGCACCAGCATGGTGCTCATGGCGATGCCCACCAGCAGGTGGGGCCCCACGAACAGCTTGCCGTTGTTCACGTAGGTGACGGCCATGCCACCGAAGGTGCCCAGCACCATCACCGCCAGCACCGCACTGCCAAAGAGGTAGTGGCGTTTGGCGTATTGCCCCTTGATCAGCTGCTTGCGGGTTTCGGCATCCGCGGTGCGGGTTTTCTTGGCCTTGATGCCCAGGAAGAGCGCATAGCCCGTGAGGGCGAGCAGGGCCCACATCGCCAGCGGATGCAGGAAGTTGAGGTTGAAGGCGAGGGCTTCCGGCATGGGCGGCGGGCCTGGGGCGAGATCTTGGCAGCGAAGCTACAGCCTGAACCGGCCCTGCTTCAGTGACAAACCTCAGTGCAGGAAATGGCGGCGGCCCGTGACCACCATCGCCAGCCCCAGCTCATCGCAGGCGGCAATCGACTCGGCATCGCGCACGCTGCCGCCGGGTTGGATCACGGCGGTGATGCCAGCGCCAGCCGCCAGGCGCACGGTGTCATCGAAGGGGAAGAAGCCATCGCTGGCCAGCACGGCGCCGCGGGCCTTGTCGCCAGCGGTGTCGAGGGCGATGCGGGCTGAGCCCACCCGGTTCATCTGGCCGGCGCCGATGCCCAGGCTCTGGCCATCGCGGGCCACGGTGATCGCGTTGGAGCGCACGTGGCGCACCAGCCGCCAGGCGAAGGCCAAATCCTGGCGTTCCTGGGCGGTGGGCTGGCGGCGGCTCACCACCTCCCAGGCGTCCTCCTGGGCGGGCTGATCGTCGAGGTCTTGCACCAGCACCCCGCCGAGCACGCTGCGCAATTGCTGGCGGCTGGCCCGCGCGATGGCGGCGGGCTCGAGCTCCAGCAGCCGCAGGTTGGCCTTGGCCGCCAACAGCTCCCGGGCCGCGGGCTCAAACACCGGCGCCACCACACACTCCAAAAACAGGCTGGTGAGGTGACCCGCGGTGGCCGCATCCACGGGGCCGTTGATGGCCACGATGCCGCCAAAGGCCGACACGCGGTCGGCATCGAGGGCCCGCTCCAGGGCATGGGCACTGCCACTGCCGGTGGCCACACCGCAGGGGTTGGTGTGCTTCACCACCACCGCCGCCGGCTGGAAGGGGGCGCCACCGGCGGGTTGGCCGCCATAGCCAAACTCCCGCACGGTGGCCAGGGCGGCCTCCAGATCGAGGATGTTGTTGTAGCTGAGCTCCTTGCCCTGCAGTTGGGTGCCGGCCCCAAGGCCCGCACCGGGCTGGGCAAACCAGGTGGCCTGCTGGTGGGGGTTTTCGCCGTAGCGCAGGCTCTGGCGGGCCGGGAGGGTGAGCTGGAGCTGGGGCTCGCCACCCAGCTGGGCGCCCAGCCAGCCGCTGATGGCGGTGTCGTACTCCGCCGTGTGGCGGAAGGCCTCCAGGGCCAGCTGGCGGCGCAGCTCGGAGCCGATGGCGCCGGCGGCCAGGGCCTCCAGGAAGGCCGGGTACTGGCTGGGGCTGGTGAGCACCGCCACATCGGCGTGGTTTTTAGCGGCGGCGCGCACCATGGCCGGGCCACCGATGTCGATGTTCTCGATCGCCTGGTCCCAGGTCACGTCGGGGCGGGCGATGGTTTCACGGAAGGGATAGAGGTTCACCACCACCACATCGATCGGCGGGATCCCCTGGGCCTCCAGATCCGCCTGATGGGAGGCATCGGCCCGTTTGGCGAGGATGCCGCCGTGGATGCGGGGGTGCAGGGTTTTCACCCGCCCACCCAGGATTTCCGGCGCTCCGGTGTGCTGCGCCACCTTGGTCACGGGCAGGCCGGCCGCCGCCAGGGCCGCCGCCGTGCCGCCACTGGAGATCAACTGATAACCCGCCGCCAGCAACCCCTGTGCCAGGGGCACCAGGCCCTCCTTGTTCGACACGCTGAGCAGGGCCGTGGGCGCCATGGGGGCAACGGGGAGGCGGAGGGTCCAACCTACGCAGCAGACACGCCCCGCCCACCCCATGACCGAGCCCGTCGATCGCCTGCAACGGGGGCCCAACGATGCCGAGCGGCGGCTGGTGCTGCTGCACGGCTGGGGGGCCGACGCCGATGACCTGCTGGAGCTGGGGCCGCTGCTGGTGGGGCCGGAGGTGAGTGTGGTGGCCCTGCGGGCCCCCGAACCCCACCCCTACGGCCCGGGCCGCCAGTGGTATGGCCTGCAACCGATCGATTGGGGGCAGCTGCCTGGCGCGCGCCAGGCGCTGCAGCAGCGGCTGCTGGAGCTGGGCCAATCGGTGCCCCTGCCCCAGACGGTGCTGCTGGGCTTCTCCCAGGGGGGGGCGATGGCCGTGGATGTGGGCAGCGCCCTGCCCCTGGCGGGGATCGTGGCCTGCAGCGGTTACCCCCACGAGGGCTGGCAGCCCCCGGCCGCCATGGCCCCGGTGCTGCTCAGCCATGGTCGTGAGGATCCGGTGGTGCCCTTTGCCGCCAGTGAGCAGCTGCAACGGCTGCTGCAGGGGGCCGGCGCCAGCCCGCAACTGCTGGCCTTCAGCGGCGGCCACAGCATCGACAGCTCGGTGCTGGCGCCGATCGGCGCGTTCATCCAGGGGCGGCTGGCGGCGAAGCCGGAGGGCTGAGCGCCCCCGATCCGGCGCACAAAAAAGCCGGCCCCGAAGGGCCGGCGGCAT
This sequence comes from uncultured bacterium, assembly GCA_963923815.1. Lineage (GTDB taxonomy): Bacteria > Cyanobacteriota > Cyanobacteriia > PCC-6307 > Cyanobiaceae > Vulcanococcus. Next base: position 204 of record CAWUND010000148.1, on the reverse strand, counting down.
TCAAAAGGCGTGGCGTTGCCCGGATGCGTCGTTCGTCGAACGGGTTCAGACGAAGGCGTATTCGTACTCTTCCATCTCTTCCCAATCGTCGGCGGCCATGGCCTCCAGACCGGCGAACAGGGTGTCCTCACCGATGCGGTCCACGATGGCGCGCAGGGAGGGGAACAGGAAGTGGTTTTCCTCGGCGTACTGGGCGCTGAACAG
>CAWUND010000147.1:0-3753 GCA_963923815.1 uncultured bacterium | reverse complement strand
ATGGGTTCGGTGTGCGGCAGCACCCTGGCCCTGATGGATGCCGGCGTGCCCCTGAAGGCCCCCGTGAGCGGCGCCGCCATGGGCCTGATCAAGGAGGGCAACGAGGTGCGGATCCTCACCGACATCCAGGGCATCGAGGACTTCCTCGGCGACATGGACTTCAAGGTGGCCGGCACCGAGAAGGGCATCACCGCCCTGCAGATGGACATGAAGATCACCGGCCTGGAGGTGAAAACCGTGGCCGAGGCGATCAACCAGGCCCGCCCGGCCCGCCTGCACATCCTCGAGAAGATGCTCGAGGCCATCGACAAGCCGCGCGACACGATGAGCCCCCACGCTCCGCGTCTGCTCAGCTTCCGCATCGATCCGGAACTGATCGGCACCGTGATCGGCCCCGGCGGCCGCACGATCAAGGGCATCACCGAGCGCACCAACACCAAGATCGACATCGAAGACGGCGGCATCGTGACGATCGCCAGCCACGACGGTGCGGCCGCGGAAGAGGCCCAGCGCATCATCGAAGGCCTCACCCGCCGCGTGTCGGAGGGCGAGGTGTTCAGCGGTGCGGTGACCCGGGTGATCCCGATCGGCGCCTTCGTGGAGATCCTCCCCGGTAAGGAGGGCATGATCCACATCTCCCAGCTCAGCGAAGCCCGGGTGGAGAAGGTGGAAGACGTGGTGCGCGTGGGCGACCAGGTGACCGTGCGCGTGCGCGAAATCGACAACCGCGGCCGCATCAACCTCACCCTGCGGGGCGTGCCCCAAGCGGAAGACCCCGCCGCCGCTGCCCCCGCCAGCGTCTGAGCTGGGTTGTCAGCTCAACCCCTTCGCCGGCCCTGCGGGGCCGGCTTTTTGCTGGCCATTGACCCGGCTCACTCACACCGCAAACCCCGGATCGATGGCCGCCATGGCCGCGGCCGCCTTGGCGCACAGCTCCCCGTGGCTGGGGCCGTGGCTGGCGATCAGGCAGCCGGCCTGGCGCACGTCGCCGTCGTTGTAGGAGAGGGCCCGGCCATCGGCGTGGCTGAAGGCCCCACCGGCGGCGAGCAGCACCGCCTCCGGGGCCGCCATGTCCCAATCCTTGGGGGCACTCTTGCCGGAGAGGGAGATGTAGAGGTCGGTGTCGCCCCGCAGGATCGTGGCCACCTTGCCGCCCACGCTGCCGATGGCTTTGGTGTCGCCCAGGGCCAGGGCCTCCAGCAGCTGCTCGAGGCGTTGATCGCGGTGGTTGCGGCTGGCCACCAACACCAAGTCGCGCAGGGATTGCCGCGTGCTGAAGCGGGCGGGGCGTTGCTCGCCGGCCCGGTTTTCGCACCAGGCCCGGCCGGGGGCAGCACCGCCACCCACCAGGCCGATCCAGAGCTCCTCCAGCTCCGGCAGCAGCACCACCCCGAGCACGGGCCGGCCGCGGTGCACCAGGGCCAGGTGCACGGCGTACTCGCCGGTGCCCTGCAGGAAGTCTTTGGTGCCATCGAGCGGATCGAGGATCCACAGCCACTCGGCCGCCAGGGGCTGGCCGGGGGTGAGTTGCTGCTTGGCGGTCTCCTCGCTGAGCAGGGTCCAGGGCGCCTGGGGGAAGGCGGCGGCCAGCCCGTCGAGCAACCATTGGTTCACCGCGAGATCGGCGGCACTCACCGGCCCCTCGCCGCCGTGGTCGACGCTCAGGGCCGGCGGGAAGCCATAGGGGGGCTGCTCACCGCGGCCGTAGGCCAGCAGGATGTCGGCCGCACCCCAGCTCAGCCGCCGCAGCTCCGCCAGCAGCTGCTGCTCCTCAACGCCGGCGGGCAGACAGGCGGCGGGCATCATGGAGCTGGCAAAGGGGCATTGTGATGCAGGGCGCCGAACCGGCCGCTGGCGTGCTCTATCTCGTGGGAACCCCCATCGGCAACCGGGGCGACCTCTCGCCACGGGCCCAGCAGGTGCTGGCCGGGGTGGATCGCATCGCCTGCGAAGACACCCGCCACAGCGGGCTGCTGCTGCATCAACTCGGCATCAAGGGCCGGCTGGTGAGCTTCCACGAGCACAACCAGGCCAGCCGCATCCCCGAGCTGCTCAGCGCCCTGGAGTCGGGGGAGGCGATCGCCGTGATCTCCGATGCAGGGCTGCCCGGCATCTCCGACCCCGGCGAGGCCCTGGTGGCCGCCGCCCGGGCGGCTGGGCGCACGGTGATCTGCGTGCCGGGCCCCTGCGCCGTGACCACCGCCCTGGTGAGCAGCGGCCTGCCGGCGGGGCGCTTTTGCTTTGAAGGGTTCCTGCCCCCCAAATCCACCCAACGGCGGGCCCGCATCCGGGAGCTGACCAACGAAGCACGCACCGTGGTGCTGTTTGAAGCGCCCCATCGGCTGGTGGCCCTGCTGGAGGATCTGCTGGCGGAGCTGGGGGAGCGGCCCGTGGCGGTGACCCGCGAACTCACCAAACGCCACGAAGAGCAGGTGGGGCCCACCCTCAGCGGCGCCCTGGAGCATTTCCGGGCCCACAGCCCCCAGGGGGAGTTCACCGTGGTGCTGGGGGGAGCGGCAGCGGCGGAGGCGGAGGCCCCCAGCGAAGCCCAGCTGCTGGAGCAGCTGCAGGCGTTGCTGGAGCAGGGGCTGAGCCGCAATGAGGCGGCACGGCAGCTGGCGCAGCAAACGGGCCTGGCCAAACGGGAGCTCTACGCTCTGCTCCATCACCAGCACGACGCGAACTGATGCTGCTGCGCCTGCGCCTGCTGGTGGCCAGCCTGGGGGGCGGAGCCCTGCTGCTGCTGCTCCTGTGCCTGGGGGCTCAGAACCTCGACAAGCGCGCCAGCCTCAACCTGGGCTTTGGCCGCACGGCGGAGCTGCCCACCGGGTTCCTGGTGGGGATCGCGTTGGTGATCGGGGTGATCAGCGGCGGCACCGCCACCGCCCTGTTGCTGCCCCGCGGCGATCAGGCGCCCGGCAACGAATAGAGGGCACCGCCCTCGATCACCAGCCGCGTGATGCCCTGGGCCACCAGGTAGGAGGAGCGGCGCTGCAGCACCTCGCTGTCGGGCACCTTGATCACCCGCTGGCTGCGGCCGCACTGGCGCTTGGCCTGGCGCGGATTGGTGAACAGCATCAGGGCTTGGAGCTCCTGCTCCTCTTCCGGGAGGCTGCCCAGCTCAGGGAACTCGCGCAGGGGCTTGGCCTGCAGCTCCACGGTTTTGTCCACCAGCATGTACACGCTGCTGGGGAGCAGGCCGGGCAGCAGGGGCTTGGTTTGGGGCCGCTCGCCCTGGGGAATGGAGAAGGCCGGCGCCGGATCGGCCTCGAGGTCAGCGTCGTCGAGATCGTCGTCGCCGAAGTCGTCGTCGTCGCCAAACTCATCGGCATCGTCGATGGCCAGCACCCCGGCCTCCTCATCGGCGGCCACGGGCTCCTCAGCAGCCGGCTCCGGCGATGGCTCAACGGCGGCGGGCTCCGCCTTGGCCGAGCGCCCCTGCTTGCGGATCTCCGCCAGCTCCTCGGCGCTCAGGGCCGCCTTCACCACACGGCTCACGGTGTTGGGGCTGCAGCCATAGGCCTCCGCCAACGCCTGGGCCGTTTCACCCTGGCGATAGCGGGCCACCAGCTCCTGCTTCTGGCTGTCGGTGAGCCGGGGAGCGGGCATCAGGCAACGGAGGGCAGCACACCACCATAGAAGCGCCCCCAGGGGGCCGCTGTCACAATGGCCCTGCCAGCTCCCTTAGCTCAGCTGGATAGAGCAGCTGCCTTCTAAGCAGCCGGTCGTTGGTTCGAGTCCAACAGGGGGCGT
>CAWUND010000146.1:0-3773 GCA_963923815.1 uncultured bacterium | reverse complement strand
GGCTGGCCATTGGCGCCCATCAAGCCGTTGGGGGCGAACTGGGGCCCCAGGCCCCAGGTGTCGTTGGCCAGGGGGGTGTTGGCGCTGATGCTGCTCTGGCCGGTGCTGCCGTTGGCCAGGGTGAGGATGCGGGGCCAGTAGGTGCCCAGGGCCGACTGCAGCTCATCGAGGGCCGCCGCCACCTGCTCCCGCTGGGCCTGCAGTTCGGCGTTGTTGGCGAACCCCAGCGACAGGGCCTGGTTGAGGCTTAGCCCCTGCACCACCCCCTGCTGGATCTGGCTGGGCTTCGGCAGCGCCAGCGGCGGTGGTGCCGCCCCCTGGCCGGGGGGCAATGGGCCCTTGGCGGCGGCGTTGGGGGGCAGCAGGGCCGGCGGCAACGGCGCTGCCGGCGTGAACGCTGCGGGGGAGCCCTCCGGTTCGGCCGGGATCAGGGCATCGAGGGCCCGCAGCTGCGCGTCGAGGGCATTCCAGCTGCGCTCCAGCCGCTGGGTGTCTGCCCCGCCCGGTTGGGTCTGCGCCCGCAGGTCTCCCAACCCGGCCCCGAGGCCCAGCAGCAGGCTGAGCGCGGCCAAGCGTCGGGGGCCTGCTCGGAGCACGCGCGTCTGTCCTGCGGGAACCGCCCAGTCTGCTGGATGCAACTGGCCGCGTCCTGTGGCGCCGGGCCGGGTCGGGATGCATGCTGGCTGCCATGGCTCAGCCCAGCACCACTGTTGTCGCGGGTTGGTTGCAGCGCTGGCGCGGCCTCAGCGACCACCAGCAGGTGGGGGTGTGTCTGGCGGCGGTGGGCGGTGCCCTGGGGCTCTGGGCCCTGGTGTGGCCCGTGCCCACGGAGGTGGTGGGCCAGGGGGTGTTGATCTACCCCGACAACGCCGGTGTGCTCAACGCCCGCGCCGGCGGCCAGGTGCTCACCGTGCAGGCGGCGGTGGGGCAGCCGGTGCGCAAGGGGCAGGTGCTGCTGCGCCTGTATCTGCCGGTGCTGGAGAAGCAGCTGCAGCAGCAGCGGGGCAACCTCGAGCAGCTGCAGCGCATCAACCGTGACCTCGACCTGCGCGATGCCCTGCGCCTGCGCACCGAGGCCCTCGCCGTGCAGACCGCCCTGGCCAAGCTCGACGACGACGCCAAGCGCTACCGCCAGCTGCAGCGCACCTACAGCAGCAAGTTGCGCAGCCTGGAGTGGCTGAGCCGCCGGCAGGTGGTGGCGCCCCTCTCCACGGAGGTGGTGTCGGCGGAGCAGGGGCTCACCAACACCAGCGTCAACCTTGATGAGGTGAAGATCAGCCGCCGCCGGGTGGCCACCAACTACCAGCAGGTGAAGCTGCAGATCGAAACCCAGGCCCTGCAGCGCCGCTACCAGATCGACGACCTCAAGCGCCAGATTCAGGTGACCGAGGCCCGCATCGCCTACGACGGCCAGGTGGTGGCGGAGCGCGCCGGCACGGTGCTCGACCTGCAGGTGATCCCCGGGCAGACGGTGGCCACCGGCCAGCGGTTGGGCACCATCGGCCGGCCGGACCAGCCCACCGCCCTGCGCCAGCCCCTGAAGGCGGTGGCCTACTTCTCCCCGGCCGATGCCCGCCGCTTGCCCCTGGGCCTGCCGGTGGAGGTGGTGCCCCAGTGGAAGCAGCGGGGGCGCTTTGGCGGCATCGTCGGCCGGGTGAGCCAGGTGCTCAGCCTGCCCGCCACCGTCGACGATGTCTCCACCACCATTGGCAATCCGCAGCTGGCCCGTGAGCTCACCAAGGATGGGCCGGTGATGCGCGCGGAGATCGAGCTGGGCCGCGACCCTGGCAGCACCGACGGCTACCGCTGGACCCTCTCCGGCGGCAGTGGTGTGTTTCCGGTGCGGGAAGGGCTCACGGTGAGTAGCCATGCCTATGTGGAATGGCGACCTCCCCTGAGCTATGTGCTGCCGGGGCTGCGTTCGCTCACGGGGGCCTACCGCACCCTGCGGATCGACAGCCTCTGGAATCGCCCCTTCCTGCGCCAGCCCGGCCGCCTGCCCTGATGGCCTTCCCTCTCCCCCCCCGGCTCCGGATTCGCAACCCGCTGCTGCGCCAGGAGCTCCCCTGGCTGGTGGCGGAGCTGCTGCTGTTGGTGGTGCTGTGCAACGCCAACCCGCCGGAGCTGTGGTTTTGGTTGGTGGTGCTGCTGGTGCTGCTGGGCTACCGGGTGGAGCGCTGGTGGTCGAGCCGGCCCCGCTAGGGCACCGCTTGCCACTGGCGCTCAAAGCTGAGCCAGCTGTCGTGCAGCTGGTGGCAGGTGATCGCCCGGCGGCCGCCACTGCCGCTGAGCAGCGCGGCGTTGGCCACCGGATCGTCGAACACCGCCGCCTCCGCCGCCTCCAGCGCCAGCCGCGCCTGCTCCAGGGCCGCGCCGCCCGTGCCGATTCCGCGGCCCTCGGGCCAGTGCTGGGCCCAGACCTCGAGCCGCTCCGCCAGGGCCTCAAACAGGTCGCTTTCCGCCTGTTGCAACGCCTCCAGGCTGGGGCTGGCCACCGTGAGCGGCGGCAGCCGCAGCAGGGTGCGGTAGTGGCTGATGGCGCCGCTGAGCCACTGTTCCTGCAGGTCCCAGATGCGCTCCAGCCGTTGGCCCACGCGGTCGGCGACCAGCTCCAGGCGCGCCTCCTGGCGCTGGTTTTGCAGCTGGAGGGCGCTGGCCAGCAGCCCGTTGCGCCGCTCCAGCTTGGCCGGGGCCTCCAGGTCGCGCCCCTGCCGCAGCAGGGCGGCCCGCTCCCGCAGCAGCTCCGCCAGCTGGCGGTACAGCTGCCGCGAGAGCTGCAGGTGATGGTCCACCGCCAGGCTTGGCCACAGCCAGCGCACGGCCCACCAGGCCGCCAGCACCCCCACCAGGGTGGCCAGCAGCCGATCGGGGATCCAGCTGCTCAGCTGCCCGGCATGCACCGTCCACCCCATGGCCACCACCAGGCCGGCCACCTTGTAGCCGGTGCGCAGCCCCAGGGCGCCCCCGAGCAGGCGCGTCAGCCCCAGGGAGACGGCCACCGCCATGGGCATCGGCAAGGCGGTGGCCATGGTGGCCACGCCGATGGCCACGATCACGCCGCCGAGCAGCGTGCCCAGCATCCGCTGGGTGCCCTGCAGCTTGGTGGCCCCCACCGTTCCCCCCAGGGCGGCCCCCACCGCCATTGGGGCGTAAAAGGGATCCGGCAGCCCCAGGGTCACCATCAGCCCCGCCGAGAGGCCGGCGGTGAGGGCCATGCGCAGGTCGGCGCTGGTGAGCAGGGCCGCAGGGTGCTTCCCCTTCATCGCCGCTGGCCGTCGTGGCGGCTGGCCAGGGCCAGGCTCTGGGCGCTGCGGGTGAGCCGTTGCAGCTCATCGTCGAAGGCCAACAGCAGCAGCGGCGAGAGGCCCCGGGCCTGGGCCACCCGCGCCAGCGTGGCCCGGGGCGGCAGCGGCTCCACCCCCTGGGCGCGGGTCTGCAGCAGCTGGGGCAGACGCTCCAGCCAGGGGGTGGTGTCGGAGGCCAGGGCTCCGGGGGGCAGCAGCTGACCCAGCCGTTGCAGCTGCAGGCTGTGGTGGTTGATGCGCTCCCACAGCAGGCTGCGCTGCCGCCAGTGCTCGCGCTTCACCGGCCCCTCGGGGTTGCTGCGCAGTTCGTCCCCCACCAATTGGCTCAGCTGCTGGCAGAGCCGGCCGCCGGCGATTGGCGCTGCGGGCTCCGGCTCCGCGCTGGCGCCGGCGGGGCCTTTGAGCTGCTGGCGGATCGTCTCCAGCCTGTCTCTTATACACATCTCCGAGCCCACGAGACAAGAGGCA
>CAWUND010000145.1:0-3800 GCA_963923815.1 uncultured bacterium | reverse complement strand
TTCTTCGTGATCCGCCGCACCGTGATGCCCTCGGCCCTGGCGGAGATGGGCTTTGTCACCGGTGAGTTGGATTCGCCGCGGCTGGCGGATCCCGCCTTCCGCCAGCGCATGGCCGTGGCCATCGCCACCGGCCTGCTCAATTACCTGGTGGCCAACCCATGAGCCAGGCCCCCATCGGCATCTTCGATTCCGGTGTGGGCGGCCTCAGCGTTTGGCGCCAGGTGGTGCACCACCTTCCCGGCGAATCGGTGCTCTACCTGGCGGACCAGGCCCATGTGCCCTACGGCAACCGCAGCGCCGCTGAGATCCAGGGCCATTGCCTGGCCATCGCCGATCACCTGGTGCAGCAGGGCTGCAAGGCGATCGTGGTGGCCTGCAACACCGCCTCCGCCGTGGCGCTGGCGCCCCTGCGGGAGCGCTTTCCGCAGCTGCCGATTTTGGGGCTGGAGCCGGCGGTGAAGCCGGCGGTGGGCCTCACCCGCAGCGGCGTGGTGGGGGTGATGGCCACCCCCGCCACCTTCCAGGGGGAGCTCTACCGGGCCACCGTGGGCCGCTGCGCCGGCTCGGTGCAGGTGGTGGAGCAGGTGTGCATCGGCCTGGCAGACCTCGTGGAGCAGGGCGAACTGGAGGGCCCCCGCTGCGACGCCACCCTGCGGCGTTTCCTCGATCCGATGTTGGCCGCCGGCGCCGACACGATCGTGCTGGGCTGCACCCACTACCCGTTTGTGATCGAAGCAATCCGCCGCCTGGTGGGCCCGGGCCTGGCGGTGCTCGACCCCGCCCCCGCCGTGGCCCGCCACCTCGGGGAGGTGCTGCAGCAGCGCGGTTTGGGCCTGGCGGCTGCGGCCCCGCCGGAGCCCCAGCACCGCTTCCTCACCAGCGGCGATGCCGCCGCCTTCGACCGGGCCGTGGCGCGGCTGGTGGGGGCCGATTGCCGCAGCCAGGCGCTGCGCTGGTGCCGCAGCCCCGAGGGTGAGGCGGTGCTGCGCCCCGCCTGAGCCAGCGGCCGACGGCCGGAGCCTCCTAGGATCCCGGCACCGCAGGGGGACATGGCCACCGTTGCAGAGCTGCTTCAGCCCGTCGAGGCCGACCTTGAGGCTCTGCTCAGTGATCTGCGCAGCCTGATCGGCGCGGGCCACCCGATCCTGCAGGCCGCCGCCGAGCACCTGTTCAGCGCCGGTGGCAAGCGCCTGCGCCCCGGCATCGTGCTGCTGATTTCCAGGGCCCTGGCGGCCGATGGCGAGCTCAGCAGCCGCCATCGCCGCCTGGCGGAGATCACCGAAATGATCCACACCGCCTCGTTGGTGCACGACGACGTGGTGGATGAGGCCTCCACCCGCCGCGGGGTGGACACCGTGCACAGCCGCTTCAACCACCGCGTGGCGGTGCTGGCGGGCGATTTCCTGTTTGCCCAGGCCAGCTGGCACCTCGCCAACCTCGACGACCTGGAGGTGGTGAAGCTGCTCTCCCGCGTGATCATGGACCTGGCCGATGGCGAGGTGCGCCAGGGCCTGTTCCGCTACGACACCGGCCAGAGCTTCGAGACCTACCTCGAGAAGAGCTACTGCAAAACCGCCTCGCTGATCGCCAACAGCGCCCGCGCCGCCGGCGTGCTCAGCGGCCTGGCGGAGCCCCAGCTCGATAGCCTCTACCGCTTCGGCCGCCAGCTGGGCCTGGCCTTCCAGGTGGTCGACGACATCCTTGATTTCACCGGCAGCGACCAGCAGCTGGGCAAACCCGCCGCCAGCGACCTGGCCAGCGGCTACCTCACTGCCCCCGCCCTCTACGCCCTGGAGGAGCGCCCCGCCCTGGCGGGCCTGATCGAGCGTGAGTTCAGCCAGGAGGGCGACCTGCAGCAGGCCCTCGAGCTGGTGCGCGGCAGCAGCGCCATCCAGCGTTCCCGCTCCCTCGCCGAGGGCTTTGCCAATGAGGCCCGCGAGGCGCTCACCTGGCTGCCCCCCTCCGAGAGCCGCAGTGCCCTGCTGGCCCTGCCCGAATTCGTGCTCAGTCGGCTCTATTGAGCCGGCTCTACTGAGCCATCTCCAGGGCCCGGATCACCTGGTGTAGATCCCTGAGCAGGGTGTGCTCCCCGGGGTAGCTGCGGGCCAGCGCTTCCCCATCCAGGTGGGGCGGCGGCAGCACGTGCACCCGGCAGCCGGCGGCCGTGGCCGCCGCCGCCCCCGCCGGTGAATCCTCAAAGGCCCAGCAGGCGCTGGCCGCCACCCCCAGCCTGCGCGCCGCCAGCAGGAACACATCGGGGGCGGGCTTGCCCCGCTCCAGCTCCGGGTCATCGCCGTGCACCCGCACGCCGATGCCCTGCAGCCAGGGGTGGGGGGCCGCCTTCAGGGCCACCGCCTCGCGGGAGCTGCTGGTGGCCAGGGCCATGGGCAGCCCCACGGCCTGGCAATGGGCCACCAGCTCCGGTGCCCCCGGCATCGGTGGAGCCTGCACCAGCAATGCCTCGGCGATCGGTTGCCGCACCGCCAGCAGCTCCTCGCTGCTGAGGGCCGGCCCACCGGCGGCGGCGATCCAGCCGCGCACCTGATCGGCGCAGTCGAGCCGGCGGCGGCCCCGCAGGGCCATCAACTCCTCGGCGCTCAGCTCCCGGCCGAAGTGGCGCGCGGCCTGCTGCCAGGCCCGGGCGTGCAGCGGCTCGGTGTCGAGCAGCAGGCCGTCCAGGTCGAACAGGCAGGCGGCGGGCAGAACCATCCCTCCATCCTGGGTCAGCGCTGGCCTGACACTGCGTGACAGCGCTCCAGAGCCCAGGATTTCCTCGCTTGAATGGGCGCACGCCGTTCCCGCCCCATGTCCGAGGCCGCCCCCAGCTCCGGGATTGAATCCGTGCTGCAGGAGCAGCGTTTGTTTGATCCGCCGGCGGCCCTGTCGGCATCCGCCCGCATCGGCTCGCTGCAGGCCTACCGCGACCTGGTGGCCCGCGCCGACGCCGACCCCGACGGCTTCTGGGGGGAGCAGGCCCGCAGCCAGCTGCACTGGTTTGAGCCCTTCCACACGGTGCTCGATTGGAGCAACCCACCCTTCGCCCGTTGGTTTGAGGGGGGCACCACCAACCTCAGCTACAACTGCCTCGACCGCCACCTCAACGGCCCCCGTGCCGACAAGACGGCGCTGATCTGGGAAGGGGAGCCCGGCGATGAACGCCGCTTCACCTACCGCCAGCTGCACGCCGAGGTGTGCAAGGCCGCCAATGCCCTCAAGGCCCTCGGCATCGGCAAGGGCGACCTGGTGGCCCTCTACATGCCGATGGTGCCCGAGGCGGCCATCGCCATGCTGGCCTGCGCCCGCATCGGCGCCCCCCACTCGGTGGTGTTCGGGGGCTTCTCCGCCGATGCCCTGCGCGATCGCCTGATCGATGGCGAGGCCAAGGCGGTGATCACCGCCGATGGCGGCTTCCGCAAGGACAAACCCGTGCCGCTCAAGCCGGCGGTGGATGAGGCGTTGGCCGCCAACGGCGGCGCCCCCAGCGTGGAGCATGTGCTGGTGGTGCGCCGCCTGGCCGGCGCCGGCGGCGACTGCGCCATGGCCCCCGGCCGCGACCACTGGTGGCACGAACTGGTGGAGGCCCAGGGCGCCGATTGCCCGGCGGAGCCGATGGCCAGCGAAGACCGCCTGTTTGTGCTGTACACCTCCGGCTCCACCGGCAAACCCAAGGGGGTGGTGCACACCACCGCCGGCTACAACCTCTGGGCCCACCTCACCTTCCAGTGGATCTTCGACATCCGCGACGACGACATCCACTGGTGCACCGCCGATGTGGGCTGGATCACCGGCCACAGCTACAT
>CAWUND010000144.1:0-3818 GCA_963923815.1 uncultured bacterium | reverse complement strand
AACACGGCGCCCACCTTGGGCACCGCCAGGCGCTTCATGCTCTCCTTGAGGTTCTTCAGCTCGGTGGGCAGCTCACCGTGCAGGAAGGGCAGGTGCTTGATCGCCTCCTCGGCGTTGTCCTGCAGGAACTGCAGCGGCTTGCTGTGCCGCATGCGGTTGAGGTGGGTGGAGAGGGCCCCCACCGGCGGGCTGATCGACATGTCGTTGTCGTTCAGCACCACCAACAGGCGGGTCTTGGGCAGGTGGCCGGCGTGGTTGATGGCCTCCAGGGCCATGCCGCCGGTGAGCGAGCCGTCGCCGATCACGGCCACGCACTTGAAGGATTCACCCCGCTGATCCCGGGCCAGGGCCATGCCCAGGGCCGCCGAGATCGAGGTGCTGGCGTGGCCGGCGCCGAAATGGTCGAAGCGGCTCTCGCAGCGCTTCAGGTAGCCCGCCACCCCGTTTTGCTGGCGCAGGGTGTGGAAGTCGTTGTAGCGGCCGGTGATCAACTTGTGGGGATAGGCCTGGTGGCCCACATCCCACACCACCCGGTCGTGGTCGAGGTCGAGGGTTTGGTACAGGGCCAGGGTGAGCTCCACCACCCCCAAACCGGGCCCCAGGTGACCGCCACTGGTGCTCACCACCTCCAGGTGGCGCTCACGGATCTGCCGGGCGATGCCCTCAAGCTCGGCGATGCTCAGGCCGTGCAGCTGATTCGGATGCGTCAGCTCACTGAGATGCATGCCTGAGGCCTTCAACCTGGTTGAGCCTACGCGTTGCCACCGGTGGATTGTCGGTTCACCACACACGTTCTGGGCGTGGCTGCGGGGCTTGGCACACTGAAGGGATCACCGCAGCCCCATGAGCACAGCCGCCGCCAGCCACCAGGGCCCGCCCTGGCCGACGGAGCAGGAGATGCTGCAGCGCATCCTGCGGGCGCGCGTCTACGACGTGGCGATCGAATCCCCCTTGGATCCGGCCCCCAACCTGTCGCGGCGGTTGGACAACACCGTGCTGCTGAAGCGGGAAGACCTGCAGCCGGTGTTCAGCTTCAAGCTGCGTGGCGCCTACAACAAAATGGCGGGCCTCACCCCCGCGGAACTGGAACGCGGGGTGATCGCAGCCAGCGCCGGCAACCACGCCCAGGGGGTGGCCCTCGGGGCCCAGAAACTGGGCTGCCGCGCCGTGATCGTGATGCCGGTGACCACGCCGGAGATGAAGGTGCGGGCCGTGGGCAACCGCGGGGCCGAGGTGGTGCTCCATGGCGACACCTATGACGCCGCCTGCGCCGAAGCCCTGCGGCTGGCGGACCAGCGCGGGCTCACCTTCATCCACCCCTTCGATGATCCGGAGGTGATCGCCGGCCAGGGCACCATCGCCCTGGAGATCCTGCGCCAGTGCTCCGAGCCCCCCGATGCCATTTATGTGGCGGTGGGGGGTGGCGGCCTGATCGCCGGCATCGCCACCTACGTGAAGAGCCTCTGGCCCTCCGTGGAGGTGATCGGAGTGGAACCCGTGGACGCCGATGCCATGACCCGTTCCCTGGCCCTGGGGGAGCGGGTGCGGTTGGAGCAGGTGGGGCTGTTTGCCGATGGCGTGGCCGTGCGGGAGGTGGGCGCCCACACCTTCGCCCTGGCCCGGCGCCATGTGGACGCCATGGTGACCGTGGACACCGATGCCATCTGCGCCGCCATCAAGGATGTCTTTGAAGACACCCGCTCGATCCTGGAGCCGGCCGGTGCCCTGGCGGTGGCCGGCATGAAGGCGGATGTGCTGCGGCGGGGGCGCCAGGGGCAAACCCTGGTGGCGGTGGCCTGCGGCGCCAACATGAACTTCGATCGCCTGCGCTTCGTGGCGGAGCGCACGGAGATCAGCGAAGACCGCGAGGCCATGTTGGCGGTGGAAATCCCTGAGCGGGCCGGCAGCCTGCGGGAGTTCTGCACGCTGCTGGGGCAGCGCAATCTCACGGAATTCAGCTACCGCCTGGCGGACCCGGGCCGCGCCCACATCTTCGTGGGGGTGCAAACCAGCGGCAGCTCCGACGAGCAAAACCTCATCCACGACCTGCAGCAGGCGGGCTTCCCCTGCCTCGACCTCTCCAACGACGAGCTCTCCAAGCTGCACCTGCGCCACATGGTGGGGGGACGGCTGCCCGCCGCCGCCGGTGAGGCGGCCGGCCAGGGGCGTGAGCTGCTCTATCGCTTCGAATTCCCGGAGCGGCCGGGGGCGTTGATGCGCTTCCTCACCAGCCTTCACCCCAACTGGAACATCAGCATCTTTCACTACCGCAACCACGGCGCCGACGTGGGGCGGATCGTGGTGGGGGTGCAGGTGCCGCCGCAGGAGATGGGCGAGTGGCAGGACTTTCTCCAGGGCCTGGGCTACCAGTACGTGGATGAAACCAATAACCCCGCCTACCGCCTGTTTCTTGGGGAGCTGGCCGGAGCGGTCGGGGTGGGATAACTTGCCGCTGTGATCGGGGGTGCCATGGAACGCGAATCCCCTGAACCCCTGCTGGAACACCGGGATTCGCTGTCGTTGCCGGCACGCCTGGAGGCGATCCTCTATCTGAAGGGCCGTGCCCTCACCCTGGGGGAGTTGGCGGAGATCGCCGCCGTGAGCCGCGACGAGGCGGAAGTGGGGCTGATCACCCTGATGGCCGACTACGCCCACCGCGACACCGCCCTGGAGGTGCGCCAGGAGGGGCAGCGCTACAGCCTGCAGTTGCGCGACGGCCTGGGGGATCTGGTGCAAAACCTGCTGCCGGTCGACCTCTCCACCGCCGCCCTGCGCACCCTCGCCACCATTGCCCTCAAGAAGCGGATCCTGCAATCGGAGCTGGTGGACCTGCGGGGCTCCAGCGCCTACGACCACATCAAAGAACTGCTGGCCCAGAACTTCATCGAACGCAAGCGCCAGAGCGAAGGGCGCTCCTTTTGGCTCACCCTCAGCGAGAAGTTCCACCGCACCTTCTCGGTGAAAACCGACGACCTGGTGCCCAAGCGCCGGGCCCAGGCCGAACCCACCGAACCTCCCGAGCTGGCCGCACCTGAGCAGCCCGAGCCGCTCGATCAGGCTGCCTAAAGTCGCGCCCAAGACGTTCCCCCACCGCCCCGCACCCATGGCACCTGTGATTGGCGATCTGATCGGGGTTTTGGCCCAGACCCTGTCGATCTACACCCTGGTGCTGCTGGTGCGGGTGTTGCTCACCTGGTTCCCCAACCTCGACTGGGGCAACCCTGTGCTCTCCACCGTGAGCGCCGTCACCGACCCCTATCTGAATGTGTTCCGGGGCCTGATCCCGCCGCTGGGGGGCCTCGACCTCTCCGCCATCGTGGCCTTCCTGGCCCTGCAGCTGATCCAAACCCTGCTGGAGCAGAGCCGGGTGTTCTTCTACGCCGCCTACTGATCCGGGCTCGGGCGGCTTAGGACGCCACGTCCTGCTCGAGGGGCAGCAGATCGTCATAGGCGCCGGCCCGGGTGCGCACCGGCGCTTTGAAGCCGCGGGCCTTCACGTTGGTGAAGCGAAAGGGCCCTGGGGTGCCGGCGGGCACCGCCAGCCGCAGGGCAAAGCCGGAATCACCCGGCGGCACATCACCGATCGAGCCCACCCGGGCGCGGTTCTGGAGCACCGGCTCGCCGCTGGCATCCAGGATTTGGGCGAAGACATCGGTGTCCACCACGGCCTTGCGTCCGGGGTTGGTCACGGTGCCCCGCAGCACATAACAACTGGCACCACTGGGGCGGCGCAGCTGCGGCTGGGCGCCGATGTCATCCCTGGGGCAGGGCTCCAGGCTCACCTGGGACACGGTCAGATCAGCGGCCGCCTGCGCCGG
>CAWUND010000143.1:0-3829 GCA_963923815.1 uncultured bacterium | reverse complement strand
GGGCAGCGGGTCGCGGTCGGAGCGCAGCACGGGCAGCGAAGGCATGGCCGGCGGGAGTTACGAAACCCGAATGTTTCGTAAACCTATCACCCTTTTTTCGGTGGGCAGAATGCCTGCAGCAGCCGGCATGCCGCCCGGGATGAGCCAGCAGGGATTGCAGCCGAGCCTGCAGAAAGCTCGCCTGCAGAAGCTGATCGCCGCGGCTGGCATCTGCTCCCGCCGCCACGCCGAGGCGCTGCTGCAGCAGGGCCGGGTGCAGGTGAACGGCCGCACCGCCCAACTCGGCGATCGCGCCGACCCCGACACCGACGACATCCGCCTCGACGGCGAGCCCCTGCGGCCGGCAGCCCCGCCGCTGGTGCTGCTGCTCAACAAACCGGCCGGCGTGGTGAGCAGCTGCCACGACCCCGAGGGCCGCCCCACCGTGCTCGACCTGCTCCCCCCCGAGCTGGCCCGCGGCCAGGGGCTGCATCCGGTGGGCCGCCTCGATGCCGCCAGCCGCGGCGCCCTGCTGCTCAGCAACGACGGCGCCCTCACCCTGCGGCTCACCCACCCGCGCTTCGCGCACCGCAAGCGCTACCGGGTGTGGGTGCAGGGGGAACCCAGCGCCGACAGCCTGGCCCGCTGGCGCGCCGGTGTGCCCCTCGATGGCCGCCCCAGCCTGCCGGTGGCCGTCAAGCTGCTGGGCCACCGGCGGGGCAACACCGAGCTGGAGCTGGAGCTGCGGGAGGGGCGCAACCGCCAGATCCGGCGCACCGCCGAGCTGCTGGGGCACCCGGTGCTGGATCTGCAGCGAACCGCCATCGGCGCGATTGGTCTGGGTGCGCTGCCGGAAGGGCGCTGGCGGCGCCTGGATCCCCAAGAATGGAACGCACAGGAGCTGCAGCGTTGATGCCCCGGCTAGCCACGCGAATCCCCGGGCTGGGCCGACTGCTGCGCCGCGGCGAGGGCCAGCCCACGCCGCCCCCCAAGACCAACCAACCGGCGGTCGACCCCTTGCTGGCCATCGGCCAGCGCCTGCGGGAGGAGCGGGAGGCCCGCGGCCTCAACCTGCGCCAACTGGCCCTCGACACCCGCATCAGCACCCCGGTGTTGGAGGCCCTGGAGCGGGGCTGGCGCGACCGTCTGCCGGAGGGCGCCTACCTGCGCACGATGCTGCCGCTGCTGGAGCAGCACCTGCAGCTGCCGGCCGGCAGCCTGGATGCGGCCCTGCCGGCGGACACCCGCCAGCCCCAGCCCCGCGGTGGCCGAGGCGGCCTGCTGCAGCGCTTCACGCCGGGCTCGATCGATGTGTTCAGCACCTGGCAGGGCACCGTGATCTACGGGGGCCTGTGCCTGGGCCTGATCTACGCCCTCAACCTGCAGCAACAGCAACTGGCCGCCGCCAACCTGCTCAGCCTGCGGCCGATCCCGCCGCTGCCGGCGGCGGAGCAGACCAAACCCGCCAGCCCGGGCACCAGCCTGCTCAAGGCCTACCCCGACCTGCGCCCCCTGGAGCAGGCCCGCCAAGGGCTCAGCCAAGCGGCCCTGCGGCAGCTGGAGCGCCAGGGCGACAGCCGCAGCCCCGGGGTGCTGCAACTCAACCTCAGCCAGACCAGCAGCCTCAACTTCAGCAGCGAGGCCGGCCCCCGCAGCAGCCTCAAGGGGGCCCAAGGGGAACTGGTGCTGCAACTGCAACCGCCCCTGCAGCTGGCGATCACCCCGGCCCCCAAGGCGGGCGAGGTGCTGTGGAACGGCCAACCGCTACCGCCGCTCGACAAGCAGCCGGGTCAGTACCGCCTGCCGCAGCCCGTCAGCGGCCGTGGCGCCGCGCCAACTCCCCCAGCCCCTGCAGCGGCCCCTTGAGCTGATCGAGGCCGCCCCGCAGGCGCCAACTCCAATTGCCCGTGCTGGTGCCCGGGGTGTTGAACCGGGCCCCATCCCCCAGCTCCAGCAGGTCCTGCAGCGGCACCAGGGCCCAGTCGGCCCGGGAGCGCAGGGCGAGCTCCAGCAACTGCCAACCCGGCGCCTGCACGGCGCCACCGAGCACCCCCTCCACCTGCTGCCGCTGCTCCTGGGAGAGCCCCTGCCACCAGCCGATGCAGGTGGCGTTGTCGTGGGTGCCGGTGTACACGAGCCAATGGCTCCCCAGGAAGTTGTCCGGCAGGTAGGGGTTGTCGGCGTTGCCATCAAAGGCGAACTGCAGGATCTTCATGCCCGGCAGGGCGAAGCCATCCCGCAACCGCTCCACGGCTGGGGTGATCACCCCCAGGTCTTCCGCGATCAGGGGCAGGGAGGCCGCAGCCTGGCGACGGCCCAAACGGCGCCGCAGCTTGCGCAGCAAACTCCAGCCGGGTGAAGGGCGCCAGACGCCGTGCTCAGCGGTGGTGTCGCCGCCCGGCACGCACCACGCCGCCTCCAGGGCGCGGAAATGGTCGAGCCGCAGCAGATCAAACAACTCCAACTGCCGCTGCAGCCGCCGCAGCCACCAGCGGAATCCGGTGAGCCGATGCACCGGCCAGCGGTACACCGGCGTGCCCCACAGCTGGCCCGTGGCGGAGAAGTAATCGGGCGGCACACCGCTCTGCTGACGCAGGCGGCCACCGGAGGCCAGCGAAAACAGGCGCGGGTGGCTCCACACGTCGGCGCTGTCGTGGGCCACATAGAAGGGCAGATCGCCGATCACCTGCACCCCCCGGCGGCGGGCATGGTCGAGCAGGGCCTGCCATTGCCGCTGCAGTTGCCACTGCAGCAGGGCCTCCCGCAGCAGGGCCGGCGCCTGGTCGCGGTCGAGCTGCCGCAGGGCCGAGCGGCGGCGGCGGGCCAGGGGTTCCGGCCAGCGCCACCAGGGTTCCCCGCCGCGCTGCTGGCGCAGCACCGTGAAGCGGCAGTGGTCGATCAACCAGTCGGCCTGCCGCTGGCGCCACGCCTCAAAGGCCCGCTGCAGCTCCTCAGGCCAGTGGGGATGGCGCTGCAGCAACAGGGCCGCCAGCCCCTCGGCCCGGGTGGCCGCCAGCACCAGATCAAACCCCTCGCCGTCTTCACCCTGGGGCAACGTCTCCAGGTCGGAGCGCTGCAGCAGCCCATCGGCCACCAGCTGGTCGCCATCCAGCAGCCAGGGGTTGAGGGCACAGCCGCTGGGGGAGCTGTAGGGGGAGCCCAGCCCATCGGTGGGGGCCAGGGGCAGCAGCTGCCAAGCCTTGATGCCCTGGTCGGCCAGGGCATCGATCCAGCCGTGGGCCACCGCCCCGAAACTGCCGCACCCCGGCGGACCCGGCAGGGCCGTGGGGTGCAGCAGGATGCCGGCGCGCCTCACGCGGCGGGCAGCCGGTAGCGGCTGATGATCCGCTGGGCGAAGGCGGGGATGTGGGCCTCCACCTTCTCGGGGTGGTGGCGCCGCAGCCACAGGGCGTTGCGGGTGAAGTGGGAGTCGATCGAAAAGCGCCCGTACTCCAGCCCCTTCGGGCCAAAGCGCTGCACCACACAGCCGATCAGGTTGGCCAACCACAGCGGCAGCTTCACGGCCTTGTCGTAGGCCTCGATGCCCTGCTGCACGGCGGCCTGGCGTTGACCGGAGCTGGTCACGGGCGCCACATCCAGCTCCGCCTCCACCAGATCCAACAGCTGCTGGCCGCGGGGGTTGCGCACGGTGAGCCATTGGCGACCAAACGTCGCCCCCATGTAGCCCACCACCAGATCAGCGCCGGCGTTGGTGTAGTCGAAGCAGCTCAGGCAGCTCGGCGCGAACACATCCTTCAGCTTGGGGGTGTCGAGCCCAAAGAACGGCACCGTTTCTTCGCGGCCGTCGCTGTGGCGGAAGTGGATGCGGAAATCCTGCATGAATTCGTAG
>CAWUND010000142.1:0-3842 GCA_963923815.1 uncultured bacterium | reverse complement strand
ACGCCTGAGGGCCAACGCCGCCCCCGCGGGGGAACCCTTGGCTTGACCAAGTCTGCAAACACGCCCCGTGGGGGGAGGCCGCCCAGGGCCTCTGCCCATGCCTTTGCAGCGCGGTGTACGCCCCTTGGTCAGCCTTAGTCAGACCCCGTACACGCCCGCCATGCACCAGCCCCCCAACCACCCCAACGCCACGCCCACGCCCTGCAATGGCGGGCTGCCGGTGGTGAACATGCTGCGGGCCAAAACCCACCTCTCCCGGCTGGTGCAGGCGGTGGAATCCGGCGCGGTGGCCGAGATCCTGATCGCCCGCCATGGCCATCCGGTGGCGCGGCTCACCGCCCTCAAGGGCCCCTCCACCGGCCTGCGATTTGGCCTGGCCAACGGCGGCTAACGCATGCAGCTGCTGCTCGACACCCTGAGCTTCCTCTGGCTGATCCACGACGACCCGCGCCTCGGCCCCCAGGGCCGCAGGCTGCTGCAGCAGGCGGATGTTGTGCTGCTCAGCGCCGCGTCCCTCTGGCAGCTGGCCGAACGCAACGCCTCGGGCCACCCCGAAACCCCCACGGCTTCAGCAGCCCTGCATTGGGCGGAGGCCTCCGGGCTGCAGCTGCTGCCGATCCACACCAGCCATCTGCTGCAGCTCGAGCAACTGCCGCCCCAGCACCCACCGGCCGACCGGCTGCTGCTGGCCCAGGCCATCGCCACCCCGCTCACCCTGGTGAGCCCAAACCACAGCCTGCGCGGCCACGGCTGCTGGGTGGTGGATCCCCGCCACTGAGCGCCGGCCCCCACGGCTCCTAGGGTCGCCGCAGTTCCATCCGCCCCCCGGTGACCAGCAGCCCCACCAGCACCTGGGATGTGATCGTGATCGGCTCGGGCATCGGCGGCCTGGTCACCGCGTCGCAACTGGCGGCCAAGGGGGCCCGCACCCTGGTGCTGGAGCGTTACCTGATCCCCGGCGGCAGCGGCGGCAGCTTCCGGCGCGAGGGCTACACCTTCGATGTGGGCGCCTCGATGATCTTTGGCTTCGGGGAGCGGGGCCACACCAACCTGCTCACCCGCGCCCTGGCGGATGTGGGCCAGCACTGCGACACGGTGCCCGACCCGGCCCAGCTGGAGTACCACCTGCCCGGCGGGCTCAACGTGGCGGTCGACCGCGACTACACCGCCTTCATCGATCGCCTCAGCGCCCTGTTCCCCCACGAGGCCCAGGGGATCCGCGCCTTCTACGACACCTGCTGGCAGGTGTTCAACTGCCTCGATGCGATGCCGCTGCTGTCGCTGGAAGACCCCGCCTACCTGGCCAAGGTGTTCTTCCGGGCGCCGCTGGCCTGCCTGGGGCTGGCCCGCTGGCTGCCGTTCAACGTGGGCGATGTGGCCCGCAAACACATCCGCGATCCGCAGCTGCTCAAGCTGATCGACATGGAGTGCTTCTGCTGGTCGGTGATGCCGGCGGACCTCACGCCGATGATCAACGCCGGCATGGTGTTCTCCGATCGCCATGCGGGCGGCATCAACTACCCCAAGGGAGGCGTTGGGGTGATCGCCGAGAAATTGGTGGCGGGGCTGGAGAGCCATGGCGGCGCCATCCGCTACAAGGCGCGCGTCACCCAGGTGCTGATCGAAAACGGCGTCGCCGTGGGCGTGCAGCTGGCCAATGGCGAACAGATCCGCGCCCGCCGCGTGGTGAGCAACGCCACCCGCTGGGACACCTTCAGCGGCGACACCGCGAGCGACACAACCACAACCGGCCTGGTGCCGGCGGCCCACACCCCCAAGGCGGAAACCACCTGGCGGCGCCGCTACAAG
Organism: uncultured bacterium; assembly: GCA_963923815.1. Classification (GTDB taxonomy): domain Bacteria; phylum Cyanobacteriota; class Cyanobacteriia; order PCC-6307; family Cyanobiaceae; genus Vulcanococcus. The sequence goes on along the minus strand of CAWUND010000142.1, from coordinate 2,033 downwards.
CCCTCCCCCTCCTTCCTGTCGCTGCACCTGGGGGTGGAGGCCAGCCTGATCCCCGAGGGCTTCCACTGCCACCACCTGCTGCTCGAAGACTGGGCCGAGATGGAGGCGGAGCAGGGGGTGGTGTTCGTGTCGATCCCCACGCTGCTCGACCCCTCCCTGGCGCCGGAGGGGCGCCACATCGTGCACACCTTCACCCCCAGCGACATCCAGCACTGGCGCCAGCTCAGCCCCAGCGCCTACCGCGCCAAGAAGCAGGCCGATGCCCAGCGGCTGGTGCAACGGCTGGAGGCGATCCTGCCGGGGCTGGGGGCCGCCATCCGCCACCAGGAGATCGGCACCCCCCGCACCCACCGCCGCTTCCTGGGGCGCATGGGCGGCACCTACGGCCCGATCCCGGCCCTGCGGCTGCCGGGGCTGCTGCCGATGCCCTTCAACCGCACGGGCCTCCAGGGGCTCTACTGCGTGGGGGATTCCTGCTTCCCCGGCCAGGGGCTCAACGCCGTGGCCTTCAGCGGTTTCGCCTGCGCCCACCGCATCGGAGCAGACCTGGGCCTCAACCCCTGGGCCCTGCCCGCCTGAGCCGCCGATCTCCCTAGGCTGGCGCCCCGCTGATCTCCCCCAGCCGCCGCCATGGATGCCAACCCCAGCGCCGCTGAACTGGCCCGCTACCTGGAGCAGCGCGGCGAACTGAGCAAGCCCTGGATGCTGCAGCTGCTGCGGCTCACCAAGCTCAAGGAATCGCGCGAGGCGATGGATCCGCAGGAGTACCTCGACAAGCTGCAGGAGGCCCACGCCGACCTGATGCGCCTCGGGGAGTTCTGGAAGGGCCGTGAACAGGAGGTGTTCGCCGGCCGCTACCAGCCCCCCACGCTGATCGAGCCGCTGCCCGGCTCCCCCGACGACCGCTGAGCCCGTGACCAGCGCGCCCACCAGCCCCGCCACCTACCCGATGGCGCCGCTGATCCGCTTCACCCTGGTGAGCCTCTACCTGGCCCTGGTGCTGCCCCTGCCCTGGATGGCCCCTGAGGGGCTGCAGCCCTGGCTGTGGGGCGCCCTACCCCTGGGGCTGGCGCTGATCCTGGCCCTGGTGAGCGAGCAGGTGGAGCTCACCGCCAGCGGCATCCGCGTGGGCCACCCCCGCTGGTGCGCCTGGCTGCTGCGGCGCGGCTGGCAGCTGAGCTGGGCCGACATCCGCGGCCTCACGCCGGTGGCCACCAGCCAGGGGGGCCGGGTGTTTTACGTGCGCGATGCAACGGGCTCGGCCTACCTGTTGCCGCAGCGGGTGCAAGCCTTCGAGGCGTTTCTGGGCCAGTTCGGCCAGGCCACGGGCCTCGACACCAGCTCCATCGGCCGCATCAGCCCCCCCTGGACCTACCAACTCCTGGCCGCCCTCTGCGCCCTGATGCTGGCGGGGGAGCTGGCCATCGGCGCCTGGCGGCTGCTGGGCGCCGGGGCCCTTGGCGCCTAGCGCACCTGGCTCACCAGCAGGCTTTCGCCCGGCTCGGGGATGGTGTCGAGGCTGAAGCGGTAGCCCTGCTGGCGCACGGTTTCGATGCCGCCGCCCTCGCCGAGGCCCGCCTGCTCCAGCTTGCGGCGCAGGGTGAGCACCTGGGTGTCCACCGAGCGGGGGCCGCCGCTGAACGGCGGCCAGGCCATGCGCAGCAGTTCGCTGCGGCTGCGCACCATGCCCGGCGGCATCAACAGCGCACACAGCAACGCAAATTCCCGGGGGCTGAGTTCCACCGGTTGGTCTTTGAGGGTCACCTGGCGCAGCAGCAGGTGCACCTCCAGCGGCCCCACGCACACCCGCTCCTGCAGGCCGCTGCCGCTGCGGCGCAGCAGGGAGCGGCAGCGGGCCGCCAGCTCCTCCAGGCCGAAGGGCTTGCGCAGCACGTCGTCGGCGCCGGCATCCAACAGCGACACCACGGGTTCAGCGCCAGTGCGGGCGGTGAGCACCATCACCGGACAGCGCAGCTGGGCTGCCAGCCGCAGGGCTGAGGTTTCCTCCAGCAGTTCAGCCGCCACCAGGAGGT
>CAWUND010000141.1:0-3849 GCA_963923815.1 uncultured bacterium | reverse complement strand
CCTCAGGCCAACCAAGCCGCCAGGCCGCTGTCCGGGGCAGCGGAGCTGGCGACGGAGGATGACGCTCTGGTGGATGACGCTTCGGCCCGGCTGGTGATCTCCAGCACGCGCCCCACGCTGGCGGGGGTCTCCAGGGCATCCAGGCACACCCGGGCCACCAGCCGGCGGGGAATGCTGCCGTCCCGTTGCTGGTCGGGGCCGCTGAACCGCAGCCGCTGCAAGGGCAGATCCTGCTCCTGCTCGTTGAGACCGCCCGGGCGCACCACGGTGTACGCCAGACCGCTCTGCTCCAACCAGCGCTCCCCCAGCCGCTTCCACACCAGGATCAGGCCGAACAGGTTGAGCGGATGCCGCCACAGGCCGGCGCAGAGGGAACTCACCAGCACCACCCGGGACACGCCGGTGGCCTGGCAGGCCTCGATCTGCTGGCGAACCCCGATGGCATCCACCTGCAGGGGGCCCGTGAGGTCGATGCTCGGGCGGGCGCCCGTGGCGATCACCAAGGCATCACAGCCCCGCAGGGCCTCGGTGAGCCCGCCGCGATCCCCCAGCCGCAGCCGCACCAGCTCAGCACCCCGCAGGGGCTCGGGGATGGCGGAGCCGGGCCGCACGATTGCCCGCACGGCATGGCCGCGCTGCAGGGCCTCCTGCACCACCCGCCAGCCGGTCTTGCCGGAGGCGCCGGTTACCGCCAGAAGCATGGGTCAGAAGAGGGGCAGGAGCTCCTGTTCTAGGCAGCGGGCCTGGGGATTTGAGCCCCGCTGGCGCAGCAGCCGCGCCCGCAGGATCATGGGGTCGAGATCACACTCGAGATCGAAGGCCCGCTCGAAGCGCTGCCGCAGTTCATCGGGGGTGAGGGCAAAGACGGAACGCTGATCCATGGGCTGAAAGGGGATGGCCCTGGAGCGGGGTGATGGCCGGAAGGTAGGGGCTCCAGCGGGAATGCGAATAGGTAATTCTCCTCATCTTTTTTCCATCCCCGGCAACAAAATGGCGGGATGCCCCCCCTGTCGTTCGATCTGCACGTTCCCCGGCGGCCACAACGGCCGCTGCCGCTGCTGCAGCCACGCCACTGGCAAACCCAGCTGATCCAGCTGCTGCAGCGCCGTTTGCAGCGCCCCGGCAGCCACGATGTGTTGATCAATGCCGGCCCCGGCGCCGGCAAAACCCTGGGGGCGCTGCTGAGCTTCGAGCGGCTGCAGCGCCAGGGGCAGCTGCGGCGCTTTCTGGTGTTCTGCCACCGCAGCTCCATTGCCAGCCAGTGGCTGCAGGCGGCCGAACGGCTGCATCTGCGGCTGCGGGAGTGGCAACCCGGGGAGCCAGGGCACGACCCCTGGGGTGAAGCCGATGGCCTGTTGATCACGTACCAGGCGGCGGGCCGCAACCTGCAGGCGCTGCTGCCGCAACTGGAGGGCCGCCGGGAGGAGGCCTGGCTGGCCATCGCCGATGAAGTGCACCACCTGGGGCTCGACCCCGAGGAGCCCGAGGCCACCGCCTGGGGGCACGCCTTCAGCCGCCTCACCGCCAGCGCCCGCCTGCGGCTGGGGCTCACCGGCACGCCCTTCCGCGCCGACAACCTCGCCTTCTGCGCCGCCCGACGCATCCAGGTGCACGACGGCGAAGCCTGGGTGGAGCAGATCGCTCCCGACCTCAGCATCGAGCCCCGGGATCTGATTGCCGCGGGCGATGTGCGCCCGTTGGAATTCCGCTTCCAGGACGGCTGGGTGGACCACGGGCGCCACGACCAGCCCGGCGACACCGAGCGCTCGCCCCTCTCCCAGGAACAGCGCGAGAGCTGGCGGGCCCGCAACCTGCGACGGGCCATCCGCCTGGGGGACAGCAGCAGCATTGCCCTGCGGCTGTTGCTCAATGCCCGCCAGCGGCTGGAGGTGGTGCGGCGGCAGCACCCGGAGGCTGGCGGGCTGGTGGTGGCCCGCGACATCGCCCATGCCCGCCGCCTCTGCGGCCTGTTGGAGGAGGAGGGCGACCGGGTGCTGCTGGTGCACTCCCAGGACAGCGCCGCCGCCGACCACATGCAGGCCTTCAAGGCCGGCAACGCCGACTGGCTGGTGAGCATCGACATGTGCGCCGAAGGCTTTGACGCGCCGCGGCTGCGGGTGGTGGCCTACCTCACCACGGTGGTGACCCGCACCCGTTTTGTGCAGGCGATCACCCGGGCGGTGCGGATGGATGCCCAGCGGGCCGCCCAAGAAGCGGTGCCCCGCCACCCCTCCTATGTGTTTGCCCCGGCCGACCCACTGCTGCTGCAGTACGCGCGCACCTGGTCGCTCAGCGAGCCCTATGTGCTGCGGCCCAAGGCGGCCGACGCGGAACCCACCCCAGCGGCCGGGGGGCGAGCCCCCTCCTTGCCGCTGCAGGCCATGGAGGACGGCGCCGGCGCGGTGATCCGGATGCGGGGCCCGCAGCTGCCGAACTTCGTTTTGCAGCGGTAATTACATATGACCGCAGCAAAAAGTGCGAACTTGTGCGAAACCCGGCCCCAATTCGCCCATCGGGCGAGCAACGTGGCCGCAACGGCGTCACACCCGCAGAGGACCCATGAACGGCTCCATTCAGCGCAGGCTCACCGTTGCCATCAACTGGTCGGCGGCGCGGATTGCCAGCCTGGATGATCGCGAGCGTTATGAAGACAGCTATGCGCTCACTGAGGAGTTCCGGGAATGGATCCTGTGCATTGACCAGCACCCCGAACTGATGGCAGAGCACGTGCTGATGGTTCCGGATTTCGACAAACTTCCGCGCACCGCCAGCACCGACAACGAGACAGACGGGCTGCTGGAAATCTAAAAGAATTCCTTAACCTTTCAGCCATCAACGGCTGGGCCTGGCCCCCTCCCCGTGCTCGCCAGCCCAGCGGCGCATCCCCTAGGCTCTTAAGCGAAGTGACTCCGCTTTAAGCCATGGCCCCGGAGAACCTGGTGATCGTGGGCTCCGGCCCCGCCGGCTACACCGCCGCCATCTATGCGGCCCGCGCCAACCTGCGGCCCGTGGTGATCACCGGCTTCCAGGACGGAGGCATCCCCGGTGGCCAACTGATGACCACCACCCACGTGGAGAACTTCCCCGGTTTCCCCGACGGCATCCTCGGGCCGGAGCTGATGGACCGCCTCAAGGCCCAGGCCGTGCGCTGGGGCACCCGGCTGGTGGAGGCCGATGCCGAGCGGATCGATCTCTCCCAACGGCCGTTCCGCATCCAGGCCGATGGCCAAACCCTCGAGGCCCAGGCGGTGATCCTGGCCACCGGAGCCAGCGCCAACCGACTGGGGCTGCCCAGCGAGGCCCGCTTCTGGAATGCGGGCATCAGCGCCTGCGCCATCTGCGATGGGGCCACACCCCAATTCAGGAATGTCGAATTGGCGGTGGTGGGGGGCGGCGATTCCGCCTGTGAGGAGGCCGTGTACCTCACCAAATACGGCAGCCGTGTGCACCTGATCGTGCGCTCGGATCGGCTGCGGGCCAGCAAGGCCATGGCCGATCGGGTGCTGGCCAACCCCGCCATCGAGGTGCATTGGAACCGCCAGATCCGCGACTGCAGCGGCGGCGATTGGCTCGAAGCGATCGAACTGGTGGACCCCAACGGTGGCACCAGCGAGCAGCTGCCCGTGCGCGGCCTCTTCTATGCCATTGGCCACACCCCCAACACCCGCCTGGTGCGCGATCAGCTGCAGGTGGACGCCAAGGGCTACCTAGTCACCCAGCCGGGTCGGCCGGAAACCAGCATCGACGGGGTGTACGCCGCCGGCGATGTGGCCGATGCCGAATGGCGCCAGGGAATCACCGCCGCCGGCAGCGGCTGCCAGGCAGCCCTGGCCGCCGAACGCTGGCTGA
>CAWUND010000140.1:0-3871 GCA_963923815.1 uncultured bacterium | reverse complement strand
CAGTGGGGTGACGAGGGGAAGGGCAAGATCACCGATCTCCTGAGTCGCTCCGCCGATGTGGTGGTGCGTTACCAGGGTGGTGTCAACGCCGGCCACACGATCGTGGTCGACGAGAAGGTGCTGAAGCTGCACCTGATCCCCTCCGGCATCCTCTATCCCGACACGGTGTGCCTGATCGGTTCGGGCACCGTGGTCGACCCCAAGGTGATGCTCGGCGAGCTGGACATGCTCGCGGAGAACGGCATCGCCGTGGATGGCCTGCAGCTGGCCTCCACCGCCCACGTGACCATGCCCTACCACCGCCTGCTCGACCAGGCGATGGAGCAGCGCCGCGGCGACCGGCGCATCGGCACCACCGGCCGCGGCATCGGCCCCACCTATGCCGACAAGTCGGAGCGCAACGGCATCCGCATCATTGATCTGCTGGATGAGGCCCGCCTGCGGGATCGCCTGGCGGGCCCCCTGGCGGAGAAGAACGAGATCCTGCAGAAGCTGTACGGCCTTGAGCCGCTCGATTTCGAGCAGGTGGTGGCCGACTACGTGGGCTACGGCCGTCGGCTGGCCCCCCACGTGGTGGATTGCACCCGGGCCATTCACCAGGCGGCCCGCGCCCGCAAAAACATCCTGTTTGAGGGGGCCCAGGGCACCCTGCTCGACCTCGACCACGGCACGTATCCCTACGTGACCTCCTCCAACCCGGTGAGCGGCGGCGCCTGCATCGGTGCCGGGGTGGGCCCCACCCTGATCGACCGGGTGATCGGCGTGGCCAAGGCCTACACCACCCGCGTGGGGGAAGGCCCCTTCCCCACGGAGCTGGAGGGCAGCCTCAACGACCACCTCTGCGACCGCGGCGGGGAATACGGCACCACCACCGGTCGCCGCCGCCGTTGCGGTTGGTTTGATGGGGTGATCGGCCGCTACGCCGTGGAGGTGAACGGCCTCGATTGCCTGGCCATCACCAAGCTGGATGTGCTCGATGAGCTCGATGAGATCCAGGTGTGCGTGGCCTATGAGCTCGACGGCCAGCGCATTGAGCACTTCCCCAGCTCCGCCGAAGACTTCGCCCGCTGCCAGCCCATCTTCGAAACCCTGCCGGGCTGGCAGACCTCCACGGCCCACTGCCGCGCCCTCGACGACCTTCCCCCCACCGCCATGAGCTACCTGCGCTTCCTGGCGGAGCTGATGGAGGTGCCGATCGCGATCGTGTCGCTGGGGGCCGAACGCGACCAAACGATCGTGGTGGAGGATCCGATCCACGGGCCCAAGCGGGCCCTGCTCAGCCGCTGAGGATCCCCATGACCGCCCCCAAGAGCCTCGACGTTGTCGGCATCGGCAACGCCATCGTGGATGTGCTGGTGCAGGTGGACGACGACCTGCTGGATCGCTTCGAGCTCACCAAGGGCACCATGGCCCTGGTGGATGAGCAGCAGGCCGAGCGCCTCTACGGCAGCGTTGGCCCCGGCCTGGAAACCTCCGGTGGCTCCGCCGCCAACACCCTGGCGGGCATCGCCCAGCTGGGGGGGCGCGCCGGCTTCATCGGCCGGGTGCGCGATGACCAGCTGGGCGGCATCTTTGCCCACGACATCCGCGCCGTGGGGGCCCGCTTCGACACCCCCGCCGCCACCGCCGGCCCCTCCACGGCCCGTTGCCTGATCCTGGTGACCCCCGACGCCCAGCGCACCATGTGCACCTACCTGGGGGCATCGGTGGGCCTCGACCCCAGCGACCTCGACCTCGACCTGGTGGCCCAGGCCCGGGTGCTCTACCTGGAGGGCTACCTGTGGGATAGCGACGAGGCCAAGCGCGCCTTCATCGCCGCCGCCGAGGTGGCCCGCGCCAACGGCGCTGAGGTGGCCCTGAGCCTCTCCGATGCCTTCTGCGTGGAGCGCCACCGCGACAGCTTCCAGGAGCTGGTGGATGGCCACGTCGACATCCTGTTCGCCAACGAGATGGAGATCACCTCCCTCTACCGGGCCAACAGCTTTGAGGAGGCCGCCGACCAGGTGCGCGGCCGCTGCCGCGTGGCGGCCCTCACCCGCAGCGAGCAGGGGTCGGTGATCCTCAGCGGCGACGCCACCCACGTGGTGGAGCCCTACACGCTCGGCCCCCTGGTGGACACCACCGGCGCCGGCGACCTCTACGCCGCCGGCTTCCTGCATGCCCATTGCCAGGGCCGCGACCTGGTGGATTGCGGCCGGTTGGGCTCCCTCTGCGCCGGCCAGGTGGTGACCCAGCTGGGCCCCCGCCCCCAGGCCGACCTGCGCGCGCTGGCGGCTCGGCTCTAGCCCTCAGCCAGCCAGGCGCCGTAGCCCGCACTGGCCTGGGCGGGCCAGTGGATCCACTCCGGCGTGTCGTAGCTGTGCAGCTCATGCACCGCCGCCTCCAGCTCCGCCAGCCGGCTGGGGTGGGTTTTGATCAGCAGCTGCACCTCCTGGCTGCGCTCCAGGGCCCCGCGCCAGCGGTAGAGCGAGCGCACGGGGCTGAGGGCCACGCAGGCCGCCAGGCCCCGCTCCACCAGGGCCTGCGCCAGGGCTTCGGCGCGCTCCGCATCCGCTTCCGTGGTGAGGCAGAGGCTGAGGGGCGGGGCCATGGGCGCCGGGCGATGCCGTTAGGGATGCCCCAGCTTCTCCAGCAGCGGCTGCAGCGGCAAGCCAACGGGGCCCGGCCCGTGCGGCCGCTGCAGCAGCAACAGCCGCAGCCCCAGCTGGCCGCACACCAGGCGCCAGAGGGCTTCGCTGCGGCCGCCGCCGGCCCGGCAGAGCACGGCGCTGATGCGCCAGCGCCGGCATAGGGCCATCTCCAGCGCGCCCGTCTCCCCGGCGCCGGATGGGGGGGCGCTGGGGCGCAGGCAGGCCAGCTGCTCGTCCCTCAGCCCCGCCGCCAGGGCCAGCTGCAGGCTGGCGGGCCGATCGAGGATGCGGGCGAAGTGGGCATCGGCCGTGCTGGCGGCCAGGGCCTGCGCCAGCTGGCGTGAGCCAATGGCCAGCAGCAGCCGTTCGCCCCGCAGGTTGAGGCTCGCCAGGGCGGCCAGATCCGGCAGCTCCACCGTGGCGGCAGCGCCGTTGCCCTCCAGCCCTGGGCGCTGCAGACGCTCCAAGGGCTGGCCGCGGCGGCGGCAGACCCGCTCCAGGCGCGCACTGATGCGCTCGGCGAAGGGGTGGGTGGCATCCACCACCCAGCGGGGGCGGTGCTGCTCCAGCTCCCGCTCCACGGCGGTGTCGTCGGCCAGATCCCCCACCCGCAGCTGCAGCTGGGGATGGGGGGCGTACACCCGTGTGGCCGCGGCGCTCACCACGCTCAACCGCACCCGCCAGCCGCGCTGCAGCAGGGCGGCGGCCAGGGGTGGGCCGTCGGCGGTGCCCCCCAGCAGCCAGATCAGGGGTGGTTCCGTGGGCACCCCCTGGTGCAATGGCTGCCCTTGCATCAGGATGTGGCCCCTTGCTGTTGGCCGGTCCTGTGAACCATTGCTTGCTGGAGGTGGAGGTGCTGGAGGCGCCCCAGGTGCGCTACACCCAGGACAACCAGACCCCAGTGGCGGAGATGGCCGTGCAGTTTGACGGGCTCCGCCCCGATGATCCGCCGGGTCAGCTCAAGGTGGTGGGCTGGGGCAACCTCGCCCAAGACCTCCAGAACCGTGTGCAGGTGGGCCAGCGGCTGATGGTGGAGGGCCGGCTGCGCATGAACACCGTGACCCGTCAGGACGGCGTCAAGGAAAAGCGGGCCGAATTCACCCTGGCGCGCCTGCATCCCATCGGTGCCGCGGGCACCGCCGCCGCTGCACCGATGGGCATGCCAGCGGCCTCTGCTCCAGCTCCAGCTCCAGCAGCTGACCCAGTTCCCGCTCCAGGGCCGCCAGGTCGAGCCGCAGCTC
>CAWUND010000139.1:0-3904 GCA_963923815.1 uncultured bacterium | reverse complement strand
CGGGCGCTGTGGCCCACGGCCAGCACCACCTGCTCGGCGGCGATGCGGCTGCCATCGGCCAGCACCACCCCCCGCACCGCCCGGCTGGTGGGGTCGAGCTCCAGCTGATCCACGCGGCTCTGGAAGCGGATCTCGCCGCCGAGGGCTTCGATCTGGGCCCGCAGCCCCCGCACCACCGTGGCCAATTTGAAGGTGCCGATGTGGGGCCGGTGCAGCACCAGGATCTCCGGATTGGCGCCGGCCTGCACCAGCTCCTCCAGCACCTTGCGCCCCAGGTGGCGCGGGTCGCTCACCTGGCTGTAGAGCTTGCCGTCGGAGAAGGTGCCGGCGCCCCCCTCCCCAAATTGGGCGTTGGATTCGGGGTTGAAGGGGCTCTGGCGGCGCCAGAACCCGAAGGTGTCGGCGCTGCGCTGCTTCACCGGCTTGCCCCGCTCCAGCAGCAGCGGCCGAAGCCCCATCTGGGCCAACAGCAGGGCGCAGAAGTAGCCGCAGGGGCCGGCCCCCACCACCACCGGCCGCGGGATCGTGCCCCGCAGCAGCCCCTCCGTGGTGGTGGCATCGGCCCGGGTCACCGGCGCATAGCGCTCGTTGGGGGCCGGCTGGAGCTGTTGGTCTTGGCGGAACCGTTGCAGCAGCCGCTGCTCCAGCTGGGGCTCCAGCTCCAGCTCCACGCTGTAGGTGAGTTGGATGGCCTGGCGGCGACGGGCATCCACGCTGCGTTTCACCACCCGGTGCTGCAGCAGTTGCTGGGGTTGCAGCTTCAGCCGCCGGCAGATGGCCTCCCCGAGGGCCGCCTCGTCGTGGTCGAGCGGCAGCTTGAGTTGATGCAGTCGCAGCGCCAACGGCCTTCGGGTGTGCCCGTGGGCATCATCGGCGGCTGAGCTGCAGGTTGGCCGTGGGGGACACGCCGGGGCTGAGGTCGAGGCGGCTGCTGGCCCCCATGGGGCGCACCGCACTGCCCTGGCTGCGCAGCTTCAGGGCGCGGCAGAGGGGTTGGGGTTTGGCGTTGGCGCTGAACCAATCCAGGCCCCAGCCCGGTTGCCCCTTGGCGCTCACCGAGGCCAGGGCGGCCATCAATCCGGTGTCGTAGCCAGCCCCCTCCACGGGGCCGGGGCGGTAGCCCCAGCGCCGCTCGAAGCTGCGGGCAAAGGCCGTCCAACCGGGGCCGCGGCTGAGGGGATCCACGCCGATCTGCCGTTGGGCCATGGGGGCGCTCACCGGGAACGGCCAGGCCACCAGGGTGGTGTCGGGCCAGCTGGCCCGGCGGATCGCCTGCTCCAGCCTGGAGCCCGGGGCCGTGATCACCACCAGGGCCGGCGGCCGGTACCAATCCACATCCCCCATCAGCTGCTTGAGGGCGGCCGGGTCGTCGCCATCGATGGCCACCGGCGCCGCGGTGAGCCCGATCACCTGGCCGTTGCCGTTGGCGTAGCTGGCTTCGAACCGGGCGCTGAGGGCCTGGCTCTCGGCGGTGCGGTCGCGCACCACCATCGCCTTCTTGAGGCCATCCGCCAGCAGCGCCTGGGCCAGGCGGTCGACCTCGAGGCTGCGGCCCGGCACCAACGGCCAGAGGCGATCCGAGCCCCGCAGCTGGGGCAGCCCCTCCAGGGAGCGGCCCCGCTGCAGGGGCAGCAACACCGTGAGCCGCTGTTGATCCGCCAGCACTCCGTAGGGCTCCAGGGGGGCCGCCGGCTGCGCCACCAGCAGGGCGCTGCGGTTGGCGGCCCGCAGGGGCGGTGCCGGGTCGGCCCCGGGGGGCAGCCAGCCCAATTGCAGGCTTGGGGGGGTGAAGCCACAGATCCGGCTCTGCTCCATGGCCAGGCCATAGCCGCGGCGCAGCCCATCCCCCAGGCCCGCCAGCAGGCCTTCGCTGGGGAGCAGCAGCCGCACGTCGCTGCGCAGGGGCGTGCTGGCGGCCAACGTTTGGGTGCCCAGCAGCGCCACCGCCACCGCCAGGCCGCTCAACAGCCGCCGCTGGCCGGGCTGGAGTTGGGGTGGAGACGCCAAGGCCCGCAGCATCGGTTGTGGGGTGGGGGCCCGTTCTGCAGTGTTCGTCGCAGTGGTCATGGCCGGCACCGTCCAGCGGCGGAAAGCTAGGCGGATTTCTCTGCCTAGGCTCACGCTTTCCACAGTTGGTCGCATGCCCCTCCCCGCAGCCGTTCGGCCCCTCGCACTGGGGTGGGGCCTGGGCCTGGGCTTGGGGGTGGCGTCCCTGCTGAAGGCGCCCGCCGCCCTCGCCATTCCCGAGGCCGACGCCTACAAGAAGCTGCAGGTGATCCCGGTGTTCGTGATCACCGACCCCAAGGGGGTGCCCCTGCCGATTCCCCGCGAGAAGGCGCTGCTGCTGCCGCTCTACCTCGACAGCAGCCAGGCCAACAAAGAGCTGGCGGCCCTCAACAAGACCAACCCCACGGTGAAGGCGATCGTGACGCCGGTGCCGCTCAACGTGATGAACGACAAGGTCGTTGAGCTCAACAAACAGCTCAAAGACAAAACCAAGCCGCTGGTGGCGCCGGTGATGGTGAGCGACAGCGACCGCCAGCAGGCGGTGGCCCTGCTCAAGGGCGAGGGTCTCACCGACAAGCAGATCCAGGAGGGGCTGAGCGTGCCGGTGTTCTTCACGCGCCCCTTCCTCACGCTCAACACGCCCGAGGGGCCCCGCGGTGTGTTCTTCCTGGGCTACGGCGAACTGCAGCGGGCCCTCAGCCAGGTGCCGGAGGCGGAGCGCCCCAAGCTCAAGCCCCAGGTGGCCGATCTCTCGGTGGTGCTGCAGGAGATCATCAAGACCCCCAAGGACAACTTCGTGTTCTTCCCCACGCCTGACTACTTCAAGCTGGTGAAGCAGGGCCAGGCCCAGGGCCAGCCCAAGCCCTAAGGCTCAGACTCCTGGCCGTTGGGCTCTGAATCGGGTTGGGCCACCGGCAGCAGCTGGGTGAGCAGTCCGGCCCCCATCAGCACAGCGCCGATCCCCAGGGCCAGGGGTTTGTTGTCGGCTGCGGCCCCCTCACCGCCCCAGGCGGCGGCCGCCAGAAAGGCCCCCCCGAGCAACAGGCTCGGCACCAGCACGATGCCGCGGGCGGTGCGGTTGAGGCTCATCGCTGCGGATTAGGCACAGTCGGGGCTGGGGCTGGCCAGCCCGGCGTTGATGAGCCCCTCCGAGAGGTCGCCGGCGGGCTGCCCCCCCTGCAGCGGTTGCACCCGGGCCACCAGGGTGCCGTCGTGGTTGCCCAGGGGCCGCAGGTTCACGCGGGTGCGGCGCGGCAATTCCCCACGCAGGTGCTCGGCGGCGGCCGCGTCACCCCCGGCGGGGATGGAGAGGCAGGCCAGCTCCACGGTGTAGGTGCGGTTGTGGTCGCCCACCTGCAGCAGCGTGCCGCTGCGCACCTGCAGCACCTCCGCCGCCGTCGCGGCCGCGGGCTGCAGCAGCAGCGCCAGGCCGCACAGCAGCGGCAGGGCCAGGGCCGCCAGCCGGCGCCTCAAAGCTTGGTGCCGCAATGGGGGCAGTAGAGGCTGCTGCTGTCGGTGGTGTGGTGGCAGTTGTGGCACTCGCGGCTGGTGTCGATCGCCAGCTCCGGGTGGGAGGGCAGGCCCACCATCTGGGCGTTGCTGGCCCCCGGCGGCACCATCGGGTAGCAGTTTTCGTTGCGGCGCACCACCACCTCAATGAAGGCGGGGCCGCTGTGCTGCAGGGCCTCCGCCAGCTGCTCGCGCAGCTGGGCCCGTTCGCTGATCCGCACCCCCTTCACCCCGAAGGCCTCGGCCAGGGCGGGGAAGTCGGGCATGCCGCCGGTCATCTCGGAGGCGGAATAGCGCTCGCTGTAGAAGCTCTCCTGCCACTGGCGCACCATGCCCTGCCAGCCGTTGTTGAGCACCACCACCTTCACCGGCAGGTTGTACTGGCTGA
>CAWUND010000138.1:0-3948 GCA_963923815.1 uncultured bacterium | reverse complement strand
ATACAGCATTTCCAGTGCTGCGCCTTCGACCACTCGGCCACCTCTCCGTGAGGGGGCATTTTGCTGCTGCAAGCGCAGCTGAGCGGGGCAACGTTGAGAATGTAGCAGTCACCCCATCCGCCCCTGCTCGCCGGCATGCGCACCCATCCGATCACGGTCCATTGGCGGCAGCAGAACCGCACGATCGCCCTGGAGGTGCCGGAGGGGGAGTACATCCTGCGGAGCTTTGAGCAGCAGGGGGAGCCGTTGCCCTTCAGCTGCCGCAACGGCTGCTGCACCGCCTGTGCCGTGCGGGTGCTGGCGGGCGAGATCGACCAACGGGAAGCCCTGGGCCTATCCCGCGAGATCCGTTCCCAGGGCTATGGCCTGCTGTGCGTGGCCCGGGCCATGGGCCCGCTGGAGGTGGAAACCCAGGAGGAGGACGAGGTGTACGAGCTGCAGTTCGGCCGCCATTTCGGACGCGGCCAGGTGCGGGCCGGACTGCCCCTGGATGAGGAATGAGCCACCCCATGCCCACCCCCTTAACCCAGCGCGCCCTCAGCGCCGCCCAACTCCCCAGCGGTGAACTGGAGCGCCTGGCGCAGGTGGCGCGGGTGGCCGCTGAGGCCGGAGCCGCCCAGCTGCGGCTGCATTTCGGCCAGCTGGAGCGCATTCGGGAGAAGGGCCGCGCCGGGGATTTGGTGACCGAAGCGGATGTGGCGGCCGAGCAGGCGGTGCTGGCGGTGCTCGAGCGCGAGACGCCGGAGTTGGGGGTGCTGGCGGAAGAAGGGGGGCGCCGCCTCGGGCGCGGCTCAAGCCTGGAGTGGTGTGTGGATCCCCTCGATGGCACCACCAACTACGCCCATGGGTACCCCTTCTTTGGCACCTCCATCGGCCTCACGGTGGATGGCTGGCCGCTGCTGGGGGCCCTGGCGGTGCCGGCCTTGGATCAGCTCTATTGGGCCGCACCTGGACTCGGAGCTTGGTGCAACGACACGGCCCTGACGGTGACGGACTGCTCTGCCATCAGCCAGGCCCTGCTGGTCACAGGCTTTGCCTATGACCGCCACACCCGGTTGGACAACAACTACGCCGAATTCGCCTGGTTCACCCACCGCAGCCGCGGCGTGCGACGGGGAGGGGCCGCGGCGGTGGACCTGGCGTTCGTGGCCGCCGGCAAGCTCGATGGCTACTGGGAGCGGGGCCTCTCCCCCTGGGACCTGGCGGCGGGAATGGCCCTGGTGGAATGCGCTGGCGGGGTGGTGTGTGCCTACGACGGCGGCCCGGCCCGGCTTGAGGAGGGTCGCATCATCGCCTGCGCCCCTGGATTGCGGCAGCCCCTGATCGACGGACTGGCCCAGTGTCAGCCGCTCACGGGCCGCAGCTTTGGGGCCCCCGAGCTGGACAGCGCCTCCGGCGCGCAAGCCGCACCGAAGCCCACTCCATAGGATCAGCCCTTCGGGAGAGCGTGCGAACCATGGCCCTGCAACCGGCGGCTGGCGCCCGGGATCTGAACCCGCGGGAGGTGGAGGCCAACCGGTGGCTGTGTGAGCAACTGGCGGCCGTGTATCGCCGCTGGGGGTATGCGGAGGTGTCCCCTCCAGCGGTGGAGCGCCTTGAAACCCTGGAGGCCGGCGGCAGCATTCAAGACCGCGAGTTGGTGCGCCTCGCCGCCGCGGAGCCCCTGGGTCTGCGGCCGGAGATGACCGCTTCGATCGCCCGCGCCGCCTGCACACGCCTGGGGCAGCGACCACGGCCCCTGCGGCTGTGGAGTGCGGGCTCGGTGTTCCGCACCGTGGAGGGGGAGACGGGCCCACGGTTCGACGAACGGCTGCAGAGCGGCGTGGAGCTGTTGGGGGACGGTGGGACCCATCCCGTGGCTGGCGACGCCGAGCTGTTGCGCCTCCTGCTCGCCTGTTTGCGGCAGCTGGGGATTGGGCACGGGCACCAGCCCGTGCTCCTGCTGGGCCACCACGCCGTGCTCACAGCCCTGCTCGAGCAGGTGCCGGCGGAGCAACGGCTGGCCACCCGCCGTGCCCTGATTCAGTACGACCCGTTGGCCCTGGCCCAGCTGGAGCTGCCCGGCCACCAGACCCAGGCCCTGCAACAGCTGATGCGCCTGCGCGGGGATGTGGAGCCGGTGCTGTATCAGCTGGAGCAGCTGCTCGGCCCCTGCCAGGTGTTGGAGCAACTGGCCCAAACCCTGCAATTGGTGGCAGCGGACGCCGCTCGCCAGGGGGTGCGGTTGCAGCTCGACCCCAGTTTCCAGCCCCACTTCGAGCTCTATGACGGGCTGGTGCTCAAGCTGGTGTGCCAGGGGCCCGAGGCCCCGGTGGCCATCGCCAGCGGCGGTCGATACGACGCGCTGGTGACCCGCTTCGGCGGCCAGGCCACCGGGCTGGGCTTCGGATTTGAGATCGAAGCGGTGCGGGAGCTGCTCGGCACCGAAGCCACGGCCCCGAAGGCCGGCACCCCGGTGCTCGTGGCCTGGGCCACCCACGGCGACCTCAGGGCGGCGCTGGATCTGCTGGAGCAACTGCACGGGGCGGGGCAAGCGGCTGAACTGCTCCACCAACCCTGCGCCGTTGAGGCGGAAGCCCAGGCGATCGCCCGCCAGCGCAACTGCGCAGAGGCCCGCTGGATTCAAGGCGCTGCCTAGGATCGCCCCACTGCACTGGAGCGGCCATGGCCCACACGATCGTCACCGACATCTGCGAAGGGGTGGCTGATTGCGTGGACGCCTGCCCGGTGGCCTGCATCCACCCCGGCCAGGGGGCAAACGCCAAGGGAACCCCCTTCTTTTGGATTGACTTCGACACCTGCATCGATTGCGGCATCTGCCTGCAGGTGTGTCCCGTGGCTGGCGCGATCATTCCGGAGGAACAGGCCTCCCTGCAGAAGGCCGGCTGAAGCCCTCGGGGGCACACCACACCATGGCCAGCCAATGGGACAACTTTCGCCGCAACCTGGGCGAATGGCGCGGCAGCTTCACCAGCCTCGACCGTGAGGCACGGGAGTTGGAGACAACCGGCTCGATCCTCACCCTGGAGCAGGGCAACGAGGAGCGGCTGGTGCACTTTCGGCTCCGACGCTTCGCCAATGGCGACCTCGATGGCGAGCCCATCCGCGACAACCGCGAGGACTACCGCTCCCTGGGGCGCCAGGTGGTGTTTTTCGACAGCGGCAGCTTCTGCAAAGGCACCCTTCAGGTGTCCCCCGGCACGGTGTTCGGCGGCGAGTTTGGCTTCACCCACGCGGATCGACGCCACCGGCTGGTGCAGCTGCATCGGCAGGATGGACTGTTCGATCAGTTGGTGCTGATCCGGGAATGGCGAGCGGACCGCAGCGAGCCGGAGTGCCCACCCCTGCAACTGGAGCAACTCCAGGGCCAGTGGAGCGGCCAGGGGCAACGCATCACCGCCGACTGGCCCGAGCCCGAACCACTTGCGTGCCACATGGAGCTGAGCCTCGACGCCTCAGGCCAGGGCCTGTGGCGCGGCCAACTGGGGGCCGAGGCCGAACACCTGGTGCTGGAGGGCCACGGTGCCGTGCGTTTGGCGCGGCTGAATGGGCAGCCGGCAGGGCAGGCCGAACGCTTCCTGCTGCTGGCCGATGGGGGCTACCACCGGACGCCCGAGCAGGTGAGCCATCGCCAGGCCTTCAGCGTGGAGGCCGGTTGGCTCAGCGGCCCCACCCGGCTGGAGCGGCTGATCCGCCGTTTTGACGCCAGTGGCGCCTGGCGGGAATCGATCCAGCTGGTGCTGGAGCGCCACTGAGCCAACCCCATGGGGCGGTTACCTGCCCATGGCAGCCCCTTGGCGCTGGCCACCACCCCGGGGGAATCTGGAACCCACGTCGCTTCAAAAACGGTGGTGCTGCAGGCGGAACAGGGTCAGATCCAGATCCACACCGAAAACATCTTCCCGATCATCAAAAAGGCCGTCTACAGCGGCCACGAGGTGTTCCTGC
>CAWUND010000137.1:0-3961 GCA_963923815.1 uncultured bacterium | reverse complement strand
CACCCATGACGCTGCCGCCCCTTGCCCTGCTGTGGATTGCCCTGCTGGGGGCCTGCGTGGGCAGCTTCCTCAACGTGGTGGCGTGGCGCCTGCCGCGGCAGGAATCCGTGGTGCACCCCCGCAGCCACTGCCCCCACTGCGGCAGCAAGCTGCGCTGGTTTGAAAACCTGCCGGTGCTGAGCTGGGTGTTGCTGCGGGGCCGCTGCGGCCACTGCGGCGCGCCCATCAGCCTGCGCTACCCGGCGGTGGAACTGTTGGTGGCGGGGCTGTTCGTGGCGGCGGCCCTGGGCAACCCCACCCCCCTGGCGACCGCTGCCCCGCAGGGGCTGACAGCCCTGGCGGGCTGGCTGTTGGTGGTGCTGCTGGTGCCGCTGCTGTTGATCGACCTCGACCACCTGTGGCTGCCGGAGCCCCTCTGCCGCTGGGGGGTGGTGCTGGGGTTGGTGGTCACCGCCGTGGCCGGCGGCACCCCGCTGTTCTGGCATCTGCTGGCGGCCAGCGCCGGCCTGCTGGGGTTCGAAGCCACCAGTGCGCTGGCCCAACGGCTCCTGGGCAAACCGGCCCTGGGGCTGGGGGACGCCAAGTTGGCGGCCCTGCTGGGGGCCTGGCTTGGGCTCACCGGCCTGGGGCTCAGCGTGCTGCTGGCGGTGTTCTCCGGTGCGCTGGTGGGCCTGATCGGCCTGGCCAGCGGCCGGCTGCAACGGGGACAACCCTTCCCCTTTGGGCCGTTCTTGGCCAGCGGGGGCCTGGCGGTGTGGTGCCTGGGCAACCCGCTCTGGCTGCATCAGCTGGGGAGCCTGTTGGGCTGGGCCACCCTTTAATGGAGCCACCTTCCCGTGTCATGGACACCGGCCACCCGCATGTCCCTGTTCGACTGGTTCGCTGACCGCCGCAAAACCGCTCCGGCGGTGCGCAATGCCCAGGAGGTGAATGAGGAGGACGGCCTCTGGAGCAAATGCCCCGAGTGCGGCCTGGTGGTGTACCGCAAAGACCTGGCGGCCAACGCCAGCGTCTGCAGCGGCTGCGGCTATCACCACCGCATCTTTAGCGACGAGCGCATCCGCCTGATCGCCGATGAGGGCAGCTTCGAGCAGCTGGACGGCGAGCTCTGCCCCACCGATCCGCTGGCCTTCAAGGATCGCCGCAGCTACGCCGATCGCATCCGCGACACCCAGCGCTCCACCGGCCTGAAGGACGGCGTGATCACGGGCCTCTGCCGCGTGGAAGGTCGCCCCCTGGCCCTGGGGGTGATGGATTTCCGCTTCATGGGCGGCTCCATGGGATCGGTGGTGGGCGAAAAGCTCACCCGCCTGATCGAGGAGGCCACCGCCCGCCGCTACCCGGTGCTGATCGTGTGCGCCTCCGGCGGCGCCCGCATGCAGGAGGGCATGCTCTCGCTGATGCAGATGGCCAAGATCTCCGGCGCCCTCGACCGGCACCGCCAGGCCAACCTGCTCTACATGCCCCTGCTCACCCACCCCACCACCGGTGGGGTGACCGCCAGCTTCGCCATGTTGGGCGATCTGATCCTGGCGGAACCCAAGGCCCTGATTGGCTTCGCCGGCCGCCGCGTGATCGAGCAAACCCTGCGGGAAAAACTGCCCGAGGATTTCCAAACCGCCGAATACCTGCGCGACCACGGTTTTGTGGATCACATCGTGCCCCGCACCAAGCTGCGCAGCACCCTGGCCAGCCTGATGGCGATCCACGGCTGCGCCAAGCCGGTGGCGGCTTGATGGCTCGGCTGCTGGCGGCCCTCGCCACCTCCCTCGCCACCGCCCTCTTGCTGTGGCTCACCCCCGCGGCCCCAGCTTGGGCCGGCCCCGTCGACTGGCATGAGCTGCCCGCCACGGCCGAAGGCCGCCAGTGGTGGGATGCGGGCAGCCTGCGCAGCAACCGCGATGGCAACCTCACGGTGCTCAGCCGTTTCCAGCCAGCACCCCCCGACGAGAAGAAGAGCGACCTCTATGTGATGGAGATCGACTGCGGCCAAGACCTGTTCCGCGACACCTCCATCAATGGCATCCCCCAATGGGGCAGCAGCTGGCAGGTGGCCGCTGGCGACGGCCTGATCGAGGCCACCATCAAGGCGGTGTGCGCCGCCGGGGTCGACCTGCTGGCAGGCTCCTGAGCAGCCCGCCGCCCAGCCCGTGATCGCCTCCCCAGCCAGCACCACCACCAGCCCGCGGCCCCTGGGGGTGGCCCTGGTGGGGCTGGGATTTGGCGAGAAGGTGCACCTGCCGGCCCTGCGGGATTGCCCGCTCACCGAGCCGGTGGCCCTCTGGCACCACCGGCCGGAGCGGTTGCAGCAGGCCTGCGCCGCCTCGGGGCTGCCGGGCTTTGAGCGCTTCGAGGCCCTGCTCGACGACCCGCGGGTGCAGGCCCTGGTGATCGCCACCCCGCCGGAGCCCCGCTTTGCCCTGGCCCAGGCCGCCATCGCCGCCGGCAAGCACCTGCTGCTGGAGAAACCGGTGGCCCTGGAGGCGGCCCAGATTGAAACCCTGCAGCGCCAGGCCCTGGCCGCCGGGGTCACCGTGGCGGTGGATTTCGAATACCGGGCGGTGCCCGCCTTTCAGCAGCTGGCGGCCCTGCTGCAGCAGGGGGCCGTGGGGGACCCCTGGCTGATCAAGCTCGACTGGCTGATGGGCAGCCGCGCCGATGGCACCCGGCCCTGGACCTGGTACTCCCAACGGGCCGCCGGCGGTGGGGTGCTGGGGTCGCTCGGCACCCACGCCTTCGACACGCTCCACTGGTTGGTGGGCCCCACCCGCTCGGTGAGCGCCCTGCGCAGCACCGCCATCCCGGAGCGCCCCCTGCCGGATGGCAGCGGCCGCATGGGGGCCGTGGATGCGGAAGACATCGCCCTGTTGCAGCTGGAGCTCGACGCCGGCGCCGGGCGGCGGCTGCCGGCCCAGGTGAGCCTGGCGGCGGTGACCCGCCCCGGACGGGGCTATTGGATTGAGGTGTACGGCAGCGCGGGCACCCTGGTGCTGGGCTCCTCCAACCAGGCGGATTACGTGCACGGCTTCCAGCTCTGGCGCTCCCGCAACGGCGGCGAGCTGCTGGAGTTGGCCCCCGATCCGGAGCTGGCCTTTGCCCGCACCTGGCCCGATGGCCGCGTGGCGCCGGTGCGGCGCTTGATCCAAGGCTGGGCCGAGGCCGCCCTGGAGGGGCGCCCCATGCTGCCGGGGCTGGGGGAGGCGGTGCTCAGCCAGCGGGTGTGCGACCGGGCGCTGCAGGCCGCCGACAGCGGTCTGCGGCAGCCGATCTGAGGCCGGAGGGGGGCCGAAAAGTCGCCGGTTAGGATCCCCCGCATTCCCATCACGGTTTCCCCCATGGCGCTCGTCCCGCTTCGGCTGCTGCTCGACCACGCCGCTGAAAACGGCTACGGCATCCCTGCCTTCAACGTGAACAACCTGGAGCAGGTGCAGTCGATCATGGAGGCGGCCTATGAGACCGACTCTCCCGTCATCCTGCAGGCCTCCCGTGGCGCCCGTCAGTACGCCGGTGAGAGCTTCCTGCGCCACCTGATCCTGGCCGCCGTGGAGACCTATCCGGACATCCCGGTGGTGATGCACCAGGACCACGGCAACAGCCCCGCCACCTGCTACGGCGCCGCCGCCAACGGCTTCACCTCCGTGATGATGGACGGCTCGCTGATGGCCGACGCCAAAACCCCGGCCAGCTACGAGTACAACGTGGCCGTCACCAAGGAAGTGGTGGATGTGGCCCACGCCATCGGCGTGAGCGTGGAAGGCGAGCTGGGCTGCCTGGGCTCCCTGGAAACCGGCATGGGTGAGGCCGAGGACGGCCACGGCTTCGAGGGCAAGCTCGACCACAGCCAGCTGCTGACCGACCCCGCCGAGGCCGCCGACTTCGTGGCCAAAACCAAGGTGGATGCCCTGGCCATCGCCATCGGCACCAGCCACGGCGCCTACAAGTTCACCCGCAAGCCCACCGG
>CAWUND010000136.1:0-3967 GCA_963923815.1 uncultured bacterium | reverse complement strand
GATGAGCCCACCAACCACCTCGATGCCGACTGCATCCAGTGGCTGCAGGGCTACCTGCAGCGCTTCCGCGGCGCCCTGGTGCTGATCACCCACGACCGCTACGTGCTCGATCAGGTGACCAACCGGATCGTGGAAGTCGACCGGGGCGAAGCCCGCAGCTACAGCGGCAACTACGCCAACTACCTGAGCCGCAAGGCGGAGCAGGAGGACGCCGCCGCCGCCAGCGAAGCCAAGCTCAAGGGCGTGTTGCGGCGGGAGCTGGAGTGGCTGCGGCGCGGCCCCAAGGCCCGCAGCACCAAACAAAAGGCCCGCATCCAGCGCATTGAGGCCCTGCAGGAGATCCCCAAGCGGCAGGTGAAGGGCCAGGTGAGCCTGGCCAGCAACAGGCGGCGCCTGGGCAAGCGCGCGATCGAGGCCGAGGCGCTGCAGGTGTGGGCCAGTGATGCGGCCCGCGAGGCCGGTGCCGCGCCGCTGCTGCGCGAGTTCAGCTACGACTTCAGCCCCGAAGACCGGGTGGGGATCATCGGCCCCAATGGCGTGGGCAAATCCACCCTGCTCGACCTGATCGCCGGCCGACGCCAACCCCATGGCGGCCGCATCGAGCTGGGCAGCACCGTGAAGCTGGCCTACTTCGATCAGCACAGCCACCAGCTGCTGGATGGCACCGATGCCGCCGGCCGCGAACGCAAGCTGATCGACGTGGTGAAGGATGCCGCCAGCTCGATCGAACTGGAGGGCAGCAGCCTGAGCGCCTCCCAGCTGCTGGAGCGGTTTCTGTTTCCGCCGGCCCAGCAGCACCAGCCGGTGAGCAAGCTCTCCGGCGGCGAACGGCGGCGGCTGCACCTCTGCCGTCTGCTGATCGAGGCCCCCAACGTGCTGCTGCTGGATGAGCCCACCAACGACCTCGACGTGCAGACCCTGACGGTGCTGGAGGACTTCCTGGAGGATTTCCGCGGCTGTGTGGTGGTGGTGTCCCACGACCGCTATTTCCTCGACCGCACCGTGGACCGCCTGTTCTGCTTTGAAGCCGGCCGGCTGGAGCGCTTTGAGGGCAACTACAGCGCCTACCTGGAGCGCCAGGGCCCCAGCAAGGGCCCAGCCCCCTCAACCCCCTCAGCCCCGGCAGAGCCCGCCGCCAAACCCGCGGAGGCGAAGCAACGGCGCCGCAGCTTCAAGGAAACCCGTGAACTCAGCACGCTGGAAACCCAATTGCCCCAATGGGAGGCCCGGCGCCAGGAGCTGGAGCAGGGGCTCGCGGCCGGAGGTTCCGATTACGGCGCCCTGGAGCTGCTGAGCCAGGAGCTGAGCGAGCTGCTGCTGCGCATCGAGCGAGGGGAGGAGCGCTGGCTAGAGCTCAGCGAGCTGCCGGGCTAACGCCCGGGCCCTGGGCGGCGCTGCTGCGGCGACGGCGCTGCAGGTGGGGCGCATCACCGGGGGCACAGCTGGGGCGGGAGCTCAGGTCGCAGCGGGGGGCGGCGGGCTGGGCACTGCCGGCGGCCGTGTTGGTCAACCAGGGCTGGCGGCGGGCGCGACCACCACGGGCCTCCTCCTCCTTCATGGCGGTGGGTTTGTAGTCGTCCAGCCCGCGCTGCAGGGCCATTTCGTCGCCCATGCGCCGCAGGTAGAGGTCGAGGGTCCAGGTGATCTGGTGGTGCTCGAAGGCCTCACAGGCCGCCTGCAGGGAGGTGAAGCGCTGGCTCACCAGGCCGCTGGGGGAGCACTGCTTCCACTCGAGCACCTCGTCGAAGCTGAGCCCCTGACGCCACTGGCGCTGCTCGGAGAGATAGCAGTGGTGGTCAGGCCCGTTGATCCAAAAGAGCTGGCCATGGTCATCGATGAAATGGCGATCCCGCCGTTGACGGATCCGGGCCATGGCGCAGCTGTGCAGCTGTTTCTCTCCTAGCCACGGCGGCGCGAATGCGCCGCAGGGCCAGCATCAGAAGCCCACCACAAACCTCGGCAGTGCCCCCCTGGTGCCCGTATGGTGTGGCCGACGTCGAGCGGCCCGAGCACCTCCGGCCCCTTCCATGAACACCATCGACGAGCACATCGCCAAGGACAAGTCCGAAATCGCTGCTGCCCTTGAGGCCGGTGATCAGGGCAAGGTGCGCCACCTCGAAAGCGAGCTCAAGGACCTTGAGGAGTACAAGGCCCACCACCCCGGGGACAACCACGACCCCACCCCGCTCGAGGTGTTCTGCGACCTGAACCCCGACGCCCCCGAGTGCCTCGTCTACGACGACTGATCACTCCACCCCTGGCTTAGGGCTGGGGATCTGAGCTCAGATCCCCAACTCCCGCCAGGTGGCCGCCAGCAGCTGATCCAGATTGCGAGCAGCGGCCGCCGAAATCGCGAGCACAGAACCGCCCCAGTGCTGCTCCAGCAGCTGTCGGCGCTCCTGGAGCTCCTCCTCCAGCAACAACTCAATCTTGGTGAGGGCCACCAGGGTGGGCCGTTCGCTGAGCCCATTGCCATACGACTCAAGCTCGCGCTGCACCACCTGCAGATCGCGCACAACATCCTCCGAGCTGGCATCCACCAGGTGGATCAGCAGGCGGGTGCGCTCGATGTGGCGCAAAAAATCGTGCCCCAGGCCAGCACCCTGGGCTGCGCCGGCGATCAGCCCCGGGATATCGGCAAACACGGTGCCATCCCCCGTGGGGCGGCGCACCACCCCCAGGTTGGGCACCAGGGTGGTGAAGGGGTAGTCGGCGATCTTCGGCCTGGCTGAGGAGAGCACCGAGATCAGCGTGCTCTTGCCGGCGTTGGGCAGGCCGATGATCCCCACCTCCGCCAGCAGCTTCAGCTCCAGCTGCAGATTCCAGGCTTCGCCATCGCGCCCCTCGGTGCATTTCTCCGGGGCGCGGTTGCGGTTGCTGAGGTAGTGGGCGTTGCCGAGGCCGCCGCGGCCCCCCACCGCCACCAGCAGCCGCTCGCCCTTCTCGGTGAGGTCGCCGAGCAGGATGCCGGTGCGCAGGTCGCGCACCTCCGTGCCGCAGGGCACCTTGATGGTGAGGTGGTCGCCGCTGGCGCCCGTGCTCTTGTTGGGGCCGCCGCGGCGGCCATCCACCGCCCCAAACAGGCGCTTGTATTTGAAGTCGAGCAGGGTCTGCAGGTTGGGGTCGGCCTCCAGCCACACGTCGCCGCCGCGGCCGCCATCCCCGCCGGAGGGCCCCCCGGCCGGCACATATTTCTCACGCCGGAAGGCCACGATGCCATCCCCGCCGCGGCCGGCCTGCACCGCAATGCGGGCCTGATCAATGAACTGCATTTGATCAACCCTAGGATCGGGCCGCCGCGGGCCCAGGGGTTGGCAGAGGTTCGGTTCCAGCAGGTCAGCAAGACCTATCCACCCCGGCGGGGCGGCGAGCCGGTGGAGGTGCTGCGGCAGCTCGATCTGGCCATCGCCGATGGGGAGTTCCTGGTGCTGGTGGGCCCCTCCGGCTGCGGCAAAAGCACCCTGCTGCGGCTGCTGGCGGGCCTGGAGGCCCCCAGCGGCGGCGACATCTTCGTGGGCGATCGCTGCGTCACCGGCCTGCGCCCCGCCCAGCGGGACGTGGCCATGGTGTTCCAGAGCTACGCCCTCTATCCGCACCTGAGCGTGGCGGACAACATCGGCTTCGGGCTGCGGCGCCAGCGGCGGCGCACGCCCCTGCAACAGCTGGCCGATGGGCTGCACCGCGCCAGCGCCGGGCTGCCCGCACCGCTGCGGTTCCCCTCCAGCCGCGAAGCCCGCATCCAGCAGCGGATCACGGAGGTGGCCAGCACCCTCGAGCTCGATCACCTGTTGGATCGCCTGCCCAAGGAACTCTCCGGCGGCCAAAAGCAGCGGGTGGCCCTGGGCCGGGCCATCGCCCGCCAACCTGCGGTGTTCCTGATGGATGAACCGCTCAGCAACCTCGACGCCAAGCTGCGCACGGGCACCCGCGCCCAGATCGTGGAGCTGCAGCGGCGCCTGGGCACCAC
>CAWUND010000135.1:0-4008 GCA_963923815.1 uncultured bacterium | reverse complement strand
CGGCGGTTCTGTTGGCGATTCCCGGGCTGGCCCAGCTGTGATTCCCCTGCACCGCCCCGACCAGGCCCAGACCCCGACGGCCATCGCCCTGGGCAGTTTTGACGGCCTGCATGAGGGCCACCGCCGGGTGATCGCGGCGGCCGTGGCGGGTGCCGAGCCACCGTTGGTGCCCACCGTGGTCAGTTTCTGGCCCCACCCCCGGGAGGTGCTGTTTGGCGAGCCGCGCCTGCGGCTTGATCTGCCCGCCGAGAAGCTGCACCTGCTGGAGCCCCTGGGGATTCGGCAGCTGGTGCTGGTGCCGTTCACACCCCAGCTGGCGGCCCTGAGCCCCGAGGCGTTTGTGGAGCAGGTGCTGGTGGCCCAGCTGCAGGCGCGGCTGGTGGTGGTGGGCGAAAACTTCCGCTTCGGCCAGGGTCGCAGCGGTGACGCCGAGGCCCTGCGCCGCATCGGTGCCGGCCATGGCATGGCCGTGCAGGTGTTGCCGATGCTGGCCGACAGCCAGGAGCGCCTCAGCAGCAGCCGCATCCGCCGTGCCCTGGCGGCCGCGGACCTGGCCCAGGCGGCCCATCTGCTGGGGCGCCCCTACCGCTTCGGCGGGCGGGTGGTGCGGGGCCGCGGCCTGGGCCGCGAACTGGGCTGGCCCACCGCCAACCTGCAGGTGGATGGCCGCAAGTTTTTGCCCCAGGAGGGGGTCTATGCCGCCTGGGTCTGGCACCAGGGGGAGCGCCTGCCGGGGGTGATGAACCTGGGGCCCCAGCCCACGGTGGATCCCACCGCCCCGTCGGCGGTGGAGGTGCATCTGCTGGGGCGGCAGCTGCAGCTGGAGGGGGCTGAGCTCAGCGTGGAGCCCGTGGCCCTGCTGCGCCATCAACAGCGCTTCGAGAGCCTCGATGGGCTGGTGGCGCAGATCGGGGCTGATGCCCGCCAGGCCGATGCCCTGCTGGCCTCAGCCAGCGGGGTAGGCGTTGCTCAGGCCCCAGCCGATGAACGCGGTGATGGCCCCCAGCAGCAGAATCCCTGAGACCAGCACCGTCATCGGGCTCTCGGAATCACCCTGAGCCATGGTCCCCGTTGCCGTCACGTCGCCGACACCCTACGCAGCCTGTCTGGTTTTGCCTCCCCTTGGCCCAATCCATGTCTGCCCCTGATCACGCACCGGCGGTGTTGCGCTTGCTCGATGCCAACCTCGATCGCGCCCGCGAGGGCCTGCGGGTGGTGGAGGACTGGTGCCGTTTCGGCCTGGATCGCCCCGATCTGGTGGCTCGGCTGAAGGATCTGCGCCAACGGCTCGGCGTGTTGCACGCCGATCGCTACAAGGCGGCTCGCCACACCGCCAGCGACAGCGCCGCTGGCCTGGGCCATCCGGCCCAAGCGCAACGGCAGCAACCCGCCCAGGTGGTGGCCGCCAATTGCGGCCGCGTGCAGGAGGCGCTGCGGGTGCTGGAGGAATTCGGGCGGGATCTCGATGCGCCCCTGGCGGCGGAGGCGGCCGCCATCCGCTACGCCCTCTACGACCTGGAGGTGGAGCTGCTGCGGGCCGGCCAAGGCGGCGACGGCCGCCGCCAGCTGCTGCGGGCCTGTCGGCTTTACCTGATCACCAGCCCATCGCCGCAGTTGGAGCCGATGGTGGAGGCGGCCCTACGGGGAGGTGTGCGCCTGGTGCAGTACCGCGCCAAGGAGGGGAGCCTGGGGCCCGGTGGTGAGCCGCTCACCGATGCGGTGCGCCTGCCGCAGGCCCAGGCGCTGCGCCAGCTGTGCAGCCGCCATGGGGCGCTGTTTGTGGTCAACGACCGCATCGACATCGCCCTGGCGGTGGATGCCGATGGCGTGCACCTGGGCCAGGGCGATCTGCCGCCGGCGCTGGCGCGGCAGCTGCTGGGACCCGACAAACTGATCGGCCGCAGCACCCACGCCTTGCCGCAGCTGCGGCAGGCGGTGGCCGATGGCTGTGACTACGTGGGCGTGGGGCCGGTGAATGCCACCCCCACCAAGCCGGGCCGGGAGCCGGTGGGGCTCGATTACGTGCGTCAGGCCGCCGCCGAGAGCCCGATTCCCTTCTTCGCCATCGGCGGCATCGACGCCGGCAGCCTGGCGGCGGTGCAGGCCGCTGGGGCTGAACGGGTGGCGGTGGTGCGGGCCATCACCGAGGCGGCGGATCCGGAGGCCGCCAGCCGCGATCTGCTGCAGCGCCTCCACCCATGAGCACCGCCTCGATCACCATCCAGCTCAACGGTGAACCCCGCGCCTGCCCGGGGGGCCTCACCCTGCTGCAGGTGCTGGAGCACCTGGGCTATCGCCCGCAGCTGGTGGTGGTGGAGTTCAACGGCACCATCGTGCCCCGCCAGCGCTGGAGCGAGCAGCCGGTACGGGAAGCCGATGGTCTGGAGGTGGTCACCATCGTGGGTGGTGGTTCCTAGATTTCCGGCCATCCTTTGGCCCTGCGGAGCCCGGCGTTGCCCTCCCAGTCCTCCAGTTCGGTGCTGCGTCGCCTGCTCAGCGTTGTGATGCTGCCGGCCCTGCTCACCGCCGTGATCGGTGTGTTGCTGGCCCTGCCCCAGCCCAGCCTGGCCGCCAGTGGCGGCCGCATCGGTGGCGGCAGCTTCCGCTCCGCCCCCTCGATGCCCCGCAGCTACGGGGGTGGTTACGGCGGTGGATATGGCGGTGGCATCCAGCGCGGCTATGGCGGTGGCTTCGGCGGCGGGCTGGGGTTTCCGTTCCTGGTGCCCTTCTTCTTTGGCGGCGGCGGCCTGTTTGGCTTCCTGGTGCTGATGGCGGTGGTGGGCCTGCTGGTGAATGCCGTGCGTGGCGGCGGCAGCGGCGATCAGGATCGGCCCCAAGCCGATGGGCCCGTGGCGATCGCCCAGCTGCAGGTGGGGCTGTTGGCCTCTGCCCGAGAGCTGCAGCGGGATCTGCGCAGCCTTGCGGGCCAGGCTGACACCGGCAGCAGCACCGGTTTGCAGCGGGTGCTGCAGGAGAGCACCCTGGCGCTGCTGCGCCACCCCGACCTGTGGGTGTATGCCAACGCCGAGGTGGGCCAGGTGCCCTTCGCGGCGGCGGAGTCCACCTTCAACCGCCTCGCGATGACGGAGCGCAGCAAGCTGCGCAGCGAACTCACCAGCAACGTGGCCGGCCGCATCAGCCAGGCGGCCGAGGGGTCGGTGGGGGATAGCGATGCCACCAGCGATTACATCGCCGTGACGCTTCTCGTGGCCAGCCGCGGCCGCGTGCCGCTGAAGCCGGTGTCTGGCTCTGAGGAGCTGCGGGAGGCGTTGCGGGTGCTGGGCTCGGTGCCCTCCGACCAGCTGCTGGCCCTGGAGGTGATCTGGCAACCGGAGGGTGCCGGTGAGGTGCTGAGCGCCGATGAGCTGATCACCGCCTACCCCAACCTCAGCCACCTTTGAGCACCGGGCCGTTCAGCCCAATCGCACTCTTTCGATTTGCTCAAGATTTGAGGAATTAAAGAAACTCTTTCGCTCCAACTGTGCGGCGGTTGCTGTTTCGGGCGGGATCAATTTGTAGGGTGGCCGGATTAACGATTCTTGGTTGTGTCCGCCTCCCTGCCTCGCCCTGAACCCCGAGCCATGCAATGGCTCGAGAATGGCGAGCTGGCGGGCAGCGATCTGCAGGCCCTGCTCGGCCGCCTCAATCAGGTGGAAAGCGAAGAGCGGGCCCGCGAACTGGAGTGGCTGGGGCGCCGCAGCGGCGATCGTTAACGCTGTTTGGCGGTTTGGGCCTCAGCCCCTTGCCAACCCCCCTCGGCCTCACCACACTGCGGCTCACCTGCGTTGTTCGCCGTGGCGCCGCGCTCTCCCCAGTGGGTCAACACCCCCGTGCTGATGGAGGCGCTGGATCGCTACGAGCAACAGCGGTTGCCCCGCTCGATGCGCCTCTGGGTGGAGGCGGTGCTGGAGCTGGATCGTCCCGCTACGGCGCCGCTGCGGCCCCACTGTTAGGTGCTCGGCTAGGCGCTCCGCTCGGCATCCCGTTGAGGATGCGCAGGGCCGCCAT
>CAWUND010000134.1:0-4010 GCA_963923815.1 uncultured bacterium | reverse complement strand
AACACGATCGGCTGGCCGCCCACGGAGCGGAAGGCGCGCACCGGGGAGCTCACGCCACCGGGCATCAGCTTCTGGGCGGCACTGAACAGGTCTTGCGACCGGGTGGTGTTGTGCACGGGTGCCGAAACAGGGGCCGAGGTCAAAACGGAATCCGCAGACGGAGCTTGAGCCGCCCATCCTTACGCAATCACGGCCCCAGCGGTCCAGTGGCCGGCGGGCTCGTTAAGGTCTTGGCACCGCCGGCAAACCGTGTGACCCCTGACTGGCGCTTGGATTGGGGCGAAATTGAGCGCCGATTGAGGCCGTTGCTGCCGCCGCGCGCCGTGGTGGCCAAACGTCAGGAGTTGCTGGCCTACGACTGCGATGGCCTCACCCTGCACCGCCATCAGCCGCCGCTGGTGGTGCTGCCGGAAACCACCGAACAAGTGGCGGCGGTGGTGCGCTGCTGCGCCGAGCTGGGGGTGCCCTTCATTGCCCGGGGCAGCGGCACCGGCCTCTCCGGCGGTGCCTTGGCCGAGCAGGAGGCGGTGGTGATCGCCACCAGCCGCATGCGCCAGGTGCTGGAGATCGACCTGGCCAATGAGCGCATCACCGTGCAGCCCGGGGTGATCAACAGCTGGGTGACCCGCGCCGTGGCGGGCGATGGCTTCTATTACGCCCCCGACCCCTCCAGCCAGGTGGCCTGCAGCATCGGCGGCAACGTGGCCGAAAACTCAGGCGGGGTGCACTGCCTCAAGTACGGGGTCACCAGCAACCACGTGCTGGCCATGGAGGTGGTGATGCCCGATGGCAGCGTCACCACCCTCGGCGGCGGCTTGCCGGAGATGGGCGGCCTGGATCTGCGCGGCGTGTTCATCGGCAGCGAGGGCACCCTCGGCATCGCCACGGCGATCACCCTGCGGCTGCTGCGCACCCCTGAAACGGTGGCGGTGCTGTTGGCGGATTTCGCCTCCATGGAGGCGGCCGGTGAGGCGGTGCGGCTGATCACCAGCGCCGGCGTGCTGCCCGCCGGCATGGAAATGATGGATCGCCCCTGCATCCATGCCGTCAACGACTCCTTCGGCGTGGATGAGTACCCCCGCGATGCGGCGGCGGTGCTGCTGATTGAGCTCGATGGCCACGCCCTCGAGGTGAAGGAATCGGTGGAGATCGCCAGCCGGCTGTGCCTGGAGGCGGGGGCCGGCGCCGTGCGGGAGGCGTGGACGGAGGAGGCCCGGGCCCGGCTGTGGAAGGGGCGCAAGAGCGCCATCTCCGCCCTGGGGAGGCAGTTCCCCAGCTACTACCTGCAGGACGGCGTGGTGCCCCGCACCGCCCTGCCCAAGGTGTTGGCGGCGATTGAGCGGCTGAGCCAGGAGCACGGCTTGGCGGTGGCCAACGTGTTCCACGCCGGCGACGGCAACCTGCACCCCCTGATCCTGTATCGCGCCAGCGAGCCGGGGGTGAACGAGCGGGTGCAACGGCTGGGGGCGGCGATCCTGAAGCTGTGCATTGAGGCCGGCGGCAGCATCAGCGGCGAGCACGGCGTGGGCAGCGACAAGCGCTGCTACATGGATTGGATGTTCAACGCCGACGACCAGGCCACGATGCTGCTGGTGCGGCGGGCCTTTGACCCCGACGGCCTGGCCAACCCCGGCAAGATCTTCCCCACCCCCAAAACCTGTGGCGAGTCTCTGGCCCGCCTGGTGGAGCTGAAGGTGGAGGGGGTGGAGCTGCCCGAGGGGGCGAGCGTCTTTTAAAACGCCCCGTCCTCGTCGCCCCCGTCGTCGTCGGGCGGCCAAGCCAGGTTCACCACCACCGGGGCGTGGTCGCTGGGTTGGGGGTTGCCGCGGGTGTGTTTGTGGATCACGCAGCCGGTGGCGCAATCGAGCAGCTGATCGCAGAGGTAGATGTGGTCGATCCGCCAGCCTTGGTCGCGCTCCCAGGCGCCGCTGCGGTAGTCCCACCAGCTCCAGTGGCCGCGGTTGGGTTCGAACACGCGGAACACATCGGTGAGCCGATCCCCCAACAGGTTCCGTAGGGCCTCCCGCTCGGGCGGGCTGGCCATGATCCCGCCGGTGTCGCGGGCGGGGTCTGGCAGGTCGCGATCCTCCGGGCCGATGTTGAAGTCGCCCAGCATGCAGAGGGGATCCCCCTGCTCCTCCTGCACCGCCAGATAGCGCTGGAGGCAGGCCAGCCAGGCCAGCTTGTAGGGGTATTTCTCGCTGCTGAGCCCGCTGCCGTTGGGCACGTAGAGGTTGAGCACGCGCACCCCATCCACCAGGGCGCTGATCACCCGCTTCTGCTCGCCCAGGGCGGTGGCTTCGGCATCGCCGGGCAGCAGCGCCGCAAACCCCACCTGCACATCGTCGAGGGGCACCCGGCTCACCAGGGCCACGCCGTTGTAGGCCTTCTGGCCGCTGATGGCGCAGTGGTAGCCGATCTGCTCAAACGCCTTGTGGGGGAAGAGCTCGTCGGCCACCTTGGTTTCCTGCAGGCAGAGCAGCTCCGGCTGCTCCTGCTGCAGCCAGGTCAGCACCTGATCCAGGCGGGTGCGCACCGAATTCACGTTCCAACTGGCGATGCGCATCGGCGGCGGGTGTGGGCGTGGTGGTGTCCACAGCTTCCCCCACCACTGGCCTGCCGCCGTAGCATTTCTGCACTAGTACCCAACCCCGCGTTTCGCGGCTGGCCATGGTGAGTCGTCGTTGTTCGTTGTTGCTGGGCCTGCCGGCCGCCTGCCTGTGCACGGCGGTGGCCACGCCCCAGGCTGCCCGGGCCCAGTACAACCCCAACAGCAACGTGTCTGTGCAGGAGCAGCGCGCCTACGACGTGGGCCCCGGCGGCTCCAATACGGGCTCCAAGGGGGGATCGATCCTCGATTCCACCAACCCGATGGACCTGCTCAACAAGCTGAAGCGGGGCACGGCCCTCGACGACGCCACCAACCCCACCGACGCCATTGATGCGGCGCTCAGGGAGTTGAACGCCCAGACGCCCCCTGCGGCAACCCCGAAGCCTGGCCCTGCAACGGGTCCGCTGGTGAAGCAGCCTTAGGCGCCAGCGCCGCCCGCCGCAGGCTGGTGAGCCCCCAGCTGGCGGCCACCTGATCCAGGCGCGGGTCGGGTTTGTCCGGTTGGCGGCTGCGGGCCAGGGCCATGGCGTCTTGGGCGGCCTTGGTGTCGCCCTGCTCCTGGCGCAGCAGGGCCAAGGCCAGCAGTGGCCGCGGATCCCGCGGGAAATCGCCGGCCAGCTTCAGGTAGAGGGCCGCGGCTTCGGCCTTCTGCCCCTGTTGCTGCAGCAGATCCGCCAGCAGCATGCCGATGGGCAATGCCTGGGGCTGGGGCGTCGGTTTGCTTGCTTTTTCCAGCAGCGCCTTGAGTTGGGCCTGGGCCTGGCTGCCGCGCCCCTGCTCCAGCTGCAGCAGGGTGAGCAGCTGCAGGGCCTCGATGCGGTCGGGTTTGAGGTTGAGCACCTGGCGCAGCTCCCGTTCGGCGCCGCTGCGGTCGTTGCCGTTGCGGCGCAGCTCCGCCAGCAGCACCCGCAGCTGCCATTGCTGGGGCTGTTGATCCGCCAGCTGCTCCAGCAGGGCGGTGGCCTCCTGTTGTTGGCCCAGCACCAGCAGCAGCTGCAGCAGCCGGCGTTGGTCGGCCTCACTGGCGGAGCCATCGGCGAGGCGTTGGCGCAGCAGATCCGCCTGCCGCTCCACGGCCGCCTGGCTGGGGTTGCTGCCCCCTGGGTTGTGCTGCCTCTGCCCCAGCCACCATCCCCCCGCCAGGGAGAGGCCCACCAGGGCTGCGGCCCCCAGGCTGAGCAGCAGCCCCGGCCGGGCGATCGCGCTGGCGGCGGTGCTGGCGCGGGGGGGCATGGGCGGGCGCGTCGTTGGCGCCAAGTCTGGGGCCTTTTGGCGCTGGTTACATTGTGGGCCGGGCCTCCGACGTCAAGCCGGCCCCAGAGGGTTTCAGCCACGATGCGTCAGCACCCCATTTCCCCGGTCACCGAACCGATGCAGTACCGGGCCATCGGTGTGGTGC
>CAWUND010000133.1:0-4042 GCA_963923815.1 uncultured bacterium | reverse complement strand
CATCACCGGCGCCCGCGACGCCTTCATCGAAATCACGATGTTGTGGAAGTCGAGGCGATCGCAGATGCGGATGAATTCCAGGGCGCTCTCCACCATCCCCAGCGGCGTGTCGCCGTAGCGGAACAGCATCCGCTCCGCCAGGGAGCCGTGGTTCACGCCGATCCGCAGGGCTTTGTCTTGTTGCTTGAGCAGCTGCACCAGCGGCTCGAAGGTTTCGGTGATGCGGTCGCCGATGGCGGCGATCTCGGCGTCGCTGAATTCGGTGCGGTTGGGGTCGGGCTTGTCGAACACAAACAGCCCCGGATTGATGCGCACCTTGTCGACGTGCTGCGCCACCTCCAGGGCGATCTTCATGCCGTTGTGGTGCACATCCGCCACCAGGGGCACGGGCCTGTAGCTGCTCTCCAGCCGCTGGCGGATCTCCCCCATGGCCTTGGCATGGGCCAACGACGGCACGGTGACCCGCACGATCTCGCAGCCCGCCTCGTGCAGGCGGCGAATGCCGGCGGTGGCGCCCTCGATGTCGAGGGTGTCCTCGTTGATCATCGACTGCACCACCACCGGGTGCTCACTGCCCATGGCGATGTCGCCCACGCGCACGCTGCGGGTGGGGCGCCGGCGA
Organism: uncultured bacterium; assembly: GCA_963923815.1. Lineage (GTDB taxonomy): Bacteria > Cyanobacteriota > Cyanobacteriia > PCC-6307 > Cyanobiaceae > Vulcanococcus. The sequence goes on along the minus strand of CAWUND010000133.1, from coordinate 3,420 downwards.
ATCACCGTGTCGTAGCGCGGGTTCAATGCCGCCTCAGGGGCCGAAGCGGAAGCCAGCGAGGCGGTCATGGCAGCAGCGAACCGGGGGTCGGGGCGTTGTGGCGCAAGCCTGTCACAGCGGAGCGGGCAATTGGGTCAACCGCTCCCGCACAAGCTGCAGATCGGCCAGGGTGAGGGCCTTGGGGGAGCCCGGCCGCTCCGAGGGGTTCCGCAGCAAATAGGAGGGGTGCAGGATCGGCATCAGCCAGCGCCCCTGCCAGGGCCGCCACTGCCCCCGCAGGCCGGTGATGCCCCCCTTGATCCCCAGCAGCCCCTGCACGGCGGTGGCCCCCGCCAGCAGGATCAGGGGCGGATCCACCAGGGCGATCTGCTGCTCCAGCCAGGGGCGACAGGCCGCCATCTCCTGGGCCGAGGGCTTGCGGTTGTCCGGCGGGCGGCACTTCACGATGTTGCAGATGTAGGCGTCGCGGTTGCTGTCGATGCCGGCGGCCGCCAGCAGGCGATCCAGCAGTTGGCCGGAGCGGCCCACAAACGGCAGGCCCTGCTCGTCTTCCATGGCGCCGGGCCCTTCGCCGATCAGCAGCAGCCGCGCCCGGGGGTTGCCGCGGCTCACCACCACCTGCTGGCGGCCCTCCGCCAGGCCGCAGCGGCGGCAGGCGGCGCAGGCCAACGCCAACTGCTGCAGCGGATCGGGGGTGGCGCTCATGGGGAGGGGGCCAGCAGCAGCAGGCCGTTGCCCTCGGGATCCAACAGCCAGGCCTCCTGGCCGAAGTGCTCCTGGCGGCTGGGCTCCAGGGGTTGGGCCCCCAGGGCCTGGGCGCCGGAGATGGCCCGCTCCAGGGCGGAGGGTCCGCCCGGCAGCCGCAGGCACAGGCCCAGGCGGCCGCGCCCGCGGGGCAGGGGCCGGGCCCGGCTGGGGGCATAGATCTCCAGGCGCCCACCCCCCGGCAGCGGCAGCCACCAGTGCTGATCCGAGAGGCCCGGCTGGGGCTCCACCGCCAGCACCGCCCCGTAAAAGCTCGCCAGGCCGGCCGGGTCATCGGCGGCCAGCACCAGGGAGCTGGTGGGGCAGGGCGGCGGGGCGTCAGGCACGGGATCGGGGATGGCGCAGGGGCGGGCGCACGGCGTGTTGATCCTGATGGACAAGGTTCAGCGGGTACCGCCGGCGGGGGGCAAATACGGCAGGATGCTGGGCAGCACGCCTGCGCCGATGCGGCGCCAGCCCCCCCTGCAATCGGCACTGCAACCGGCACTGCAGCTCTCGGCCCGGGCCCAGGCACTGCAACCCTCGCTCACGCTGGCCATTGCCGCCAAGGCCAAGGCGCTCAAGGCCGACGGCCACGACATCTGCAGCCTCAGTGCGGGCGAGCCGGATTTCGACACCCCCGCCTTCATTCGCCAGGCGGCGGCCGCCGCCCTGGAGGCGGGCCACACCCGCTACGGCCCCGCCTCCGGCGAGCCGGCCCTGCGGGAGGCCATCGCCGCCAAGCTCAGCCAGGAAAACGGCGTGGCCACCCGCCCCGAGCAGGTGCTGGTGACCAACGGCGGCAAGCAGGCCCTCTACAACCTCTTCCAGGTGCTGCTGGGGCCGGGCGATGAGCTGCTGCTGCCCTCCCCCTACTGGCTGAGCTACCCGGAGATCGCCCAATTGGCGGGCGCCAGCGTGCGCCTGATCCCCAGCAGCGCCGCCGAGGGCTTCCGGCTGGATCCGCAACGGCTGGAGGCGGCGATCACCCCCGCCAGCAAGCTGCTGGTGCTCAACAGCCCCTCCAACCCCACGGGCATGGTGAGCAGCCGCGCCGAACTGGAGGCGATCGCTGCGGTGCTGCGGCGGCACCCCCAGGTGGCGGTGGTGTGCGACGACATCTACGAATTCCTGCTGGCCCCCGGGCACCAGCACCACAGCCTGGCGGCCCTGGCCCCGGATCTCGCCGATCGGGTGTTCAGCGTCAACGGCTTTGCCAAGGGCTGGGCCATGACCGGCTGGCGCATCGGCTGGTTGGCCGGCAACGCCGCCGTGGTGAAGGCGGCCATCGCCCTGCAAAGCCAGAGCACCAGCAACGTGTGCAGCTTTGCCCAGTTCGGCGCCCTGGCGGCCATCACCGGCCCGCGCGACTGCGTGCACGCCATGGCGGAGCAGTTCAACCACCGCCGCGCCCTGCTCAGCGATGGGCTGCGGGCCATCGCCGGCCTCACCCTGCTGCCCCCCGAAGGGGCCTTCTACGCCTTCCCCGACATCAGCAGCACCGGCCTCGACTCGATGACCATCTGCAACCGCCTGCTGGAGGAGCAGGGGCTGGCGGTGGTGCCGGGGGTGGCCTTCGGCGATGACGGCTGCATCCGCCTCTCCTGCGCCGCCTCCGAGTCGACCCTGCAGGACGGCCTCGCCAGACTGGAACGGTTCATCCGCGGCCTCTGAGCCGCGACCCGAACCCAACCATGACCCTCTTCTCCATCACCCGGCAACGGCCCAGCGGCCGAGAACGTTCGGCCGCCGTGGCCACGGGCCTGAGCCTGGCGCTGCTCACGGCGGTCCTCCCCTCCACGCCCCTGGCCACGGCCCTGGGCAGCCTGCCGGCGGCCCACGCCCAAACCGCCAGCCAACGGCCGGTGCTGCGCATCAGCGCCATCCCCGACCAAAACCCCGAAAAACTCAACCGCCTCTACGGCCAGGTGGCCAGTGAGCTGAGCCAACAGCTGGGGGTGCCGGTGAAGTACGTGCCGATGACCGACTACGCCGCCGCGGTGACGGCCTTCCGCACCGGCGACATGGATTTGGTGTGGTTTGGCGGCCTCACCGGCGTGCAGGCGCGTCTGCAGAAACCGAATGCGCGCGTGCTGGCCCAGCGCGACATCGACGTGTCGTTCCGCAGCATCTTCATCGCCAACAGCCGCAGCGGCCTCAAGCCGGTGCGCACCATCGACGGCCTGCGCGAGCTCAAGGGCCGCCGCTTCACCTTTGGCTCGGAGAGCTCCACCTCCGGCCGGTTGATGCCCCAATACTTCCTGGCCCAGGCCGGCGTGCAGCTGAAGGATTTCGCCGGCGGCGCCCCCGGCTTCAGCGGCAGCCACGACGCCACCATCGCCCTGGTGCAGAGCGGCGCCTACGACGCCGGCGCCGTGAACGAACAGGTGTGGCGCTCGAGCCTGCACAACGGCAAGGCCAACCGCGCCAAGGTGCTGGCCATCTGGAAGTCGCCGGGCTACCCCGACTACCACTGGATTGCCCAGGGCAACCTGGATCAGCGCTTTGGCAAGGGCTTCACCGCCAAGCTGCAGAAGGCGATCCTCAGCTGGCGCCCCAGCGATCCCCAGCAGAAGGTGATCCTGGGCCTATTCGGCGCCCAGCAGTTCATCCCCGCCAGCCCGGGTGAGTACAAGCGGATCGAGCAGGTGGGCCGCGAGATCGGCAAGATCCGCT
>CAWUND010000132.1:0-4044 GCA_963923815.1 uncultured bacterium | reverse complement strand
GGCATCAGCAGCTGGGTGCTGCAGAAGCGGCCCTGCTCATCCACGGCGGCAATGCGGTCGCCGTCGCCATCGAACACGATGCCCACCGCCGGCCGGCCCGCCAGGGTGGAGGCGCGCACCTCGGCGATCAGCTGCTGCAGATACGGGGCCAGCGGTTCGGGTGGGTTGCCGCCGAACAGGGGGTCGCGGTTGGAGCGGATCTCGCGCAGGTGGTCGCTGGCGGCGGCCCCCTCCAGCAGGCGGCTGAGGCCGCCCGCCGCTGAGCCGTGCATGGGATCCACGATCACCTGCCAGCCCAGCCGCTCCAAACCGGCGCTCAGGGCGGCGGTATCCACCTTGGCCTTGAGCCCCGCCACATAGGTGCCCATGGCATCGAAGCGCAGGGTGTCGCCGGGGATCGGCACGGTGATGCCGCCGGCCTGCAGGCGCCGCTCCACCCGCTGGGTGAAATCCCCCTCCACCGAGCCGCCGAAGGGGCCCTTGATCTTCAGCCCCAGCCATTCCGGCGGGTTGTGGCTGGCGGTGATCACCAGGGCCCCCAGGGCTTGGCGCTCCACCACCGCCCAGCTGGCGGCGGGGGTGGGGATGGGGCTGTCCGCCAGCACCGGCACCAGATCGGCGCCGCGCACGGCGCTGCAGATCGCTTCGGCCAGCTCCGGCGCCAGGAAGCGGCGGTCGTAGCCGATCACCACCTCGCGGCTGCGCAGGCCCGCCGGGGCGGACGACTCCAGCTCCCGGGCCGCGGCGGCCGCCACCGGCAGCAGGCGCTCCACGGTGATGTCCACGCCGAGGATGCCGCGCCAGCCATCGGTGCCGAAGGCGATCGGGCTGGCCTCCAGGGGCAGCGGTGCGGAAGCCATCGGCTAGCGGTGCAGTGCTGTTGCTGGTGCTAGCAGCGGGCCCACCCCCTTGTGCAAGCGCGGGGTCACCCGCCGGGCCGCCTACGGTGAGGCTCGTGTTCTCTGAAACCCCGCTCAACGACCGGCTGCTGCGCAGCTGGTTGCGCTGCAAGCGGCGGGCCTGGCTCGATCGCCATGGCGACCCCGCGCAGCGGCAGTGGACGGCCCACCGCGAGCTGTTGCTCGATGAGCAGCGCCGCAGTTTTTCGACGCTGTTTCCGCAGCGGCCCCAGCGGGGTGAGGCGGCGGCCCTGGCGGCGGCGCCGGCGGTGGTGGGGTTGCGGTTGCGGGGTCTGCAGGGGTTAGCCAGATCTGGCCAACCGGTGGAGGCGCACCCACCCCTGTTGCAGCGGGTGGAGGGCCGCAGCCGCTGGGGTGAGCACGCCTACCGGCCGGTGATCTTTCGCCAGGGGCGCCGCACCACCCGCGAACACCGCGTGCTGTTGGCCCTGTGGGGCCAGTTGCTGGGGGAGGAGCAGGGGGCTGCGGTGCGCAGCGGCCTGGTGCTCTCCGGGGTGGGCCGCGGCCTGCAGCAGGAAACCCTGCCGCTCAGCGGCGGCCTGCCGCGCCAGGTGGAGGAGGCCCTGGGCCGTTTGGATCAGGATCTGGCCTCCCCGCAGCCACCACCGCTGGTGGCGGACCGCAAGAAATGCGTGCTCTGCGGCTGGCGCCGCGCCTGCGATCAGGTGGCCGCCGCCGAAGGCCACCTCAGCGAGGTGAGCGGCATCGGCGCCAAGCGCCGGGATTTGCTGATCAGCTTGGGCATCGATCGCTTGGAGCGCCTCGCCGCCACCGATCCCGAGGCCCTCGCCAGCGATCTGCTGGTGCATGGCGAGCAGCACGCTGAGGTGGCTGAGCAGCTGGTGACCCAGGCCCGCGTGCAGCGCGATGGCGTGCCCCAGCGCCGCGAGGCCAGCGCCGCCCTGCCGGAACTGGCCACCGCCCCAGGGGTGCTGATCTACGACATCGAATCCGACCCCGACGCCCGCGACGATTTCCTGCACGGGTTTTTGCGCTTGGCCCGCGGCGGGGATGGCACCTGGGCTGATCCTGCCGGGGCCGCTGAGGCCCCCTACCAGCCGCTGCTGGCCCTGCAGGAGCACGGGGAGGAGCGGCTCTGGCGGCGGCTGCAGCGGCTGCTGGCCGCCTACCCCGACTGGCCGGTGTTGCATTACGGCGAAACCGAGCTGCTGGCCCTGGTGCGGCTGGCCCAGCGCCAGGGGGCTTCCGAGCCGCAGATCGCTGAGCTACGGCGGCGGTTGGTGGATGTGCACCAGCGGCTGCGGCGCCACTGGTGGATGCCCACCAACGGCTATGGCCTCAAGCCGGTGGCCAGTTGGCTGGGGTTTCAGTGGCGGCAAAGCGGCGTGGATGGGGCGCGGGCGCTGCTGTGGTGGCGGCGCTGGCGGCTGGGGCTGGGGGGCGAGCAGGATCGCGGCTCCCGCCAAAACCTGCGGCGGATCTTCCGCTACAACCACGACGACGCCCTGGCCACCTGGGCGGTGGCCCACTGGCTGCTGAGCCAGGACTAAGTGCCCCCCGGGCGGCCCGCTCCGCCGGCCCCCACCGGCGGATCCACAAAGCCGCTGGGGCGGCTGATCTGCAGGGGAAGCTGCGGGCCAGCCAGCAGCTCCGCCTCCCCCAGGGCCGCGCGGCGCACCAGGGCCAGCCCCTCCAGGCCATCGGGGCCAGCCAACACCGACGTGACCACGCCGGCCCGCTCGCCGGCCGCCGAGGTGAGGGTGGTGCCCGGGGCGCAGGCGTCGGCCGCCGCAGGGCCGGTGCGCTCGGCCCGCCAATGCCGCAACTGCTGCTTCACACCGTCGTAGGTGGCCAGCTTGGCCAGGGTTTCTTGGCCCACGTAGCAGCCCTTGTTGAGGCTCACCCAGGGGGCCAGACCCAGCTCAAAGGGGTTGGTGTCGTCGTTGAGTTCGCCCGGGGCGGCGGGGATGCCATGGCGCAGGCGCCGCTGCTCCACCTGCTCGGCCGTGAGCTCCGGCAGGGTGTCCAGCCAGCTGGGCAGGGGCTCGCCGGGCTGTTGCAGCCAGCAGGGCTGGTCGGCGCCGGCCCCCAGGTCGACCCCCGGCTGCAACAGCTGGGGCGCTTCGGCGGCGGCGGGGACACCGATCCAACGGATCAGCTGGGCCGCCTGCACGGGCCCCAGCCGCACGCCATCGGCGGGGAACAGCACCCGATCGAGGGCCTGGTGCACGGCCGCGGCGTCGCCCGCCACCACCACCAACTCGGCGTTGCCGCCGGCTTCCAGCCGCACCAGCGCCAGCGCCCGCATGCGGCCGGTGGGACTGATCAGGCAGGTGGCCAGGCAGGCGCCTTCCGGGGCCAGCTCAATGGCCTGGCTGCTTTGGCCGTGCAGGAAGCGGCGCGTGCCGGCCCCCTCGAGGCGGATCACCCCCACGGGGCTGCTCCACCGGGCGGCGCTGGGGGAAGCGGGGTGGCTCAAGGGGTGCTGCCGTTGAGGTGTGCTGCGGCCACGTGCTCCAGCAGGAACAGGCTGCAGAGCTCCAGGCCGGCGTTGGCCATGGCCTCCTGGCCGCCCTCCTGGCGATCCACGATGGTGACCACCCGGTTCACCGTGTACCCCGCTTCCCGCAGCTGGTGCACGGCCTTGAGGGAGGAGCCGCCGGTGGTGACCACGTCTTCCAGCACGGTGATCACGCTGCCGGCGGCGGGCAGCGGGCCCTCCAGCCAGGCGCCGGTGCCGTGGCCCTTGGCCTCCTTGCGCACGATCAACGCATCCAGCTGCCGGCCCGCCAGCGCCGCCGCCTGGGCCACGCCGCTCACCAGGGGGTCGGCCCCCAGGGTGAGGCCGGCCACCGCGGCGGCCTCCGGCTCCACCAAGGCCAGCATCTGCGCCGAGAGCAGCGCCAGCCCCGGGCCGCTGAGGCTCACGGGCTTGCAATTCACGTAGTGGCTGCTGGTGCGTCCGGAGGCCAGGGTGAACTGGCCGTGGCGGTAGGCGCGCTCCGCCAACAGCTGCAGCAGCATCGCCCGCTGCTCGGCGCTGGTCTGGGGCAGGGGGAAAAGGGCGGTCATGCCTCTGGCGAACAGCAGACGGGCTGTCTAGTTTGCGCCCAGACGCACGCTTGGTTGTGACCCGTTGGCGGTTGCCCCTGCTGCTGGCGGC
>CAWUND010000131.1:0-4080 GCA_963923815.1 uncultured bacterium | reverse complement strand
CAGCCACGATCAAGGTGCGCTCGAACTGGCCGGTGTCGCCGGAGTTGATGCGGAAGTAGGTGGAGAGCTCCATCGGGCATTCCACCCCCTTGGGGATGAACACAAACGAGCCATCGCTGAACACCGCTGAGTTCAACGCCGCGAAATAGTTGTCGTTGCTGGGCACCACCGTGCCCAGGTAGCGCTCAATCAGCTCCGGGTGCTCCTTCACCGCTTCGCTGATGGAGCAGAAGATCACCCCGTGCTCCGCCAATTTTTCCTTGTAGGTGGTGGCGATCGACACGCTGTCGAACACGGCATCCACGGCCACATTCGAGAGCCGTTTCTGCTCGCTCAGGGGGATACCGAGCTTGTCAAAGGTTTCCAGCAGCTTCGGATCCACCTCATCGAGGCTGGCCTTCTTGGCCTGTTGCTTCGGCGCCGCGTAGTAGACGACGTCCTGGTAGTCGATCGGGGGGTAGCCGAGGGCTGCCCAATCGGGCTCCACCATCTGCAGCCACTGGCGGTAGGCGCGCAGGCGGAAGTCGAGCAAAAAGGAGGGCTCCTCTTTCTTGCTGGAGATCAAGCGCACCACGTCCTCGCTGAGGCCCTTGGCGATCTTTTCGGTTTCGATGTCGGTGACGAAGCCGTATTTGTACGGCTGACTCACCAGATCGCCAACGGCCTGCGGACTGCTCATCGCCTCCTCCTCAACCGGCGGTGTGGGCCTTCACTTCTTCCAGCGTGATGGTCTGCTTCTCACCGCGGAAGGGGTTGTCTTCGGTGAGGAACAGCATGCAGTGGCACTCCTTGCGCTCGCGCATGGGAACGCACGGGCAGTTCCAGAAGGCTTGGGCCACCTCTGCTTGCTTGTCTTCGTAGTGGCGGCAGGGGCACAGGGCGCCGCCCAGCTCATCCTTGTGGCGGGCAAGGCCCTCCAGCACCACCGCGGTCACGCTGGGTTCGCTGCAGAAATAGGTGCCGGTGCGCTGGGCATAGGTTTCCGCGAACTTGCGGATCACCTCAAGGCTGTCGCTGCTGGACGAGCTGGCGGCGGAGCCGGATGCTGCGGAGCTGGGGTCAGCGGACATGGGCGCAGGGGTGAAGCGGGCAGGGTCCGAGCCGAATCCGGCCGCCAAAGGAGTGCAACTCAACTGAAAGGGCCCTGGAATCCGAGGGATTCCTAAGCCGTCAGTTACGAAACACGCAGGTTTCGCAAGTTGACCCTAAAGCAAGCGCGGATCGCTCGGGGCTGGGGGCCATTGTGGCCCTGAACCGACCTGACTCGTCAGCGCTGGAATGCCCGTGGCATGGTGAGGGGGTCAGAGTGCCCCATGAGCACCTCCACCCAGGCCCCCACCCGCGAAGCTGCCCTGACGCTGATGCTGCGCCAGGGGGAGGTCACCGCGGCTCAGTTGGCCCAGGATTTGGGGGTGTCCGTGCAGGTGATGCGCCGCCACCTGCGCTCCCTGGAGGAGGACGGCCTGGTGGAGGCCAGCCCCTGCACCGAAGGCCCCGGGCGGCCCAGCAACCATTGGCGGCTCACCCAGGCGGGTCGGGGTCAATTCCCCGACGGCAGCGACGACTTCGCCCTGGGGCTGCTCAGCTCGATGGCCGCCAGCCTGCCCACGGGCACGGTGGACCAACTGCTGCAGCGGCAGGCGGCCGACAAGGCCACCGACTACCGCCAGCGGATCGGCGGCGGCACCCTCCAGCAGCGGCTGGAGCGCCTGGTGGATCTGCGGCGCGGCGAGGGCTACGTGGCGGAGCTGCGGCCCGACCCCGAAGGCCAGGGCTGGGTGATGAGCGAATTCCACTGCTCGGTGATGAAGATCGCCGAACAGTTCCCCTGCGTGTGCGACCAGGAGCTGCAACTGATCCGCCACACCTTCCCCGACTGCCAGGTGGAGCGGGTGCATTGGCTGCTGGAGGGCGGCCAGGCCTGCGGGTTCCGGCTGCAGCCGTGTTGAGCGAGGCGGATCTGGCCGAACTCGAGAGCACGCTGCTGCCAGCCCTCGAACGCCATCACCTGCGGCTGCTGGCCCACAGCCTGCGCTGCCTGCAGCAGGCCGCGGGCGACGGCACACCGCTTCCCGATGTCGCCGGCCTCACGGCCTGGGCCGAGCGGCAACCCAACCTGGCGGTGGACCCCACCTTCATCCCCGTGCTGGTGGAGCAGCTCGGCAAGGCGGCCGTGCAACTCGAGCAGATCGCCCAAGAGCAGGGGAACGCCCCCCTGGAGCTGACCATCGCCGACCTCGTGCGCTGGGGGCAACTCCAGGCGGATCAACGCCTGGCGCTCACACCACCAGAGCCGTAAGCCCCGCCAGGGCCAACAGCGCCGCCAACAGCCCCCGCCAGCCGGGGCGATCCCCTTCCAACGGCGCCAGGGGCAGCGCCATCAACGGGGCCGTGGCCAGCAACGACACCGCAATGCCTCCGGGCAGGCGTTGGAGGGCGGTTTGCTGGAGGGCGATGCCAGCACTGGTGCCCAGCAGCGTGGCCAGCAGCCACAGGGGCCAGCGGCGCTAGGGCGGGCGCGGGCGCGGCGGCCATCCGGGCAGCCCCCGGGCCAGGGGCAGCAGCACCAACGCCGCCACGAGCAACCGCACCAGGGCCGCCTGCACCGGCTCGAGCGCGCCATCCCGCAGGGCCGCCCGCGCCAGCAGGGCCCCAGCGCTGCCCGCCAACAGGGCGCCGAGGGCCAGCAGCACCCCCAGCCGCTGCACCGCTGGGGCCGGGGCCGCTGGCCCGGCGGGCTGTTGCAGCGCCACCATCACCAGGGCGGCACTGATCAAGCCCAAGCCCAGCCATTGCTGCAGCGTGGGCACCTCCGCCAGCCACACCAGCCCGGCCACGGCCGTCACCGCCGGGCCGCCGGCATCGAGGGTGAGGGTGCGGCGGGTGCCCAGGCGCCGCAGGGCCGCAAAGTAAAGGCTGTCCCCCACGGCGATGCCCACCAGGCCGCTGAGCCCCAGCAGCCAGAGGGCGTGGGCCGGCGGCTGGGGCGGCCAGGGGTGCCAGAGCAGGGCTGGTGCCAACAACGGCAGCGCCAGCCAGTTTTTCAGCAGATTCAGCTGGGCCGCCGTGAGCGAGGTGGGCAGCTGCCGCCACAGGGTGCTGGAGAGCGTCCAACACAGGGCCGCCGCCAGGGCCGCCAGCACACCGATGGTCTGTGGTGTGATCATCACTGCAGTCGCCGCATGCGCGTGAGCCAGGCCAGTGGGAGCCTCACCATCGCCGATGCCCTCAGCTTCTTTCGGCTGAGCTGCGGCCGCTGGCGCTCCCAGCGCAGCGTGCACCACCTGCTGCACCGCCGCGCCGAGGCGGGGGGCTCGCTGATCGTGGTGGAAGAGCTGGATCCCGGCGATTCACGGCTGCTGGCCATCGCCGAACTGCACGGCCAGGACCCCGCCGCTCTGGTGGGGGGCTGCTGGGTGCGCTGGAGCGCCTCAATGGCCTGGGACCGGGCCGGTGAAGACCACCAGGGGGAAAGCGTGATCGGTCTGATCCCCACCGACGAGCGGGGGCGCGAAGGCCTGCTGCTGCGCGACCTGGGCTACGCCGAAAAGGCACCCGCCAGCTCCCGCTTCCACATGGACGAGCGGGACGGACTGCTGCTGAGCACCGAATACGAAACCATGAATGTGTGGGAGCGCTTTGCGTTTGCGGGGCCGAATGTGCGGCTGCGCTCCAGCACCGTGGAGGGGCTCTCCAACAACGCCTCCTTCTGCATCGAAACCCGCTGCAGCGAAGACGCCCCCGGGCGACCCAGCGCCGGGGGGCACGACAGCCTGGCCGCCCCCGCCCTCTCCCCCCTGGGCTGGTAGGGGCAGGGGCCGAACGTTACGGACTGTGAGTCCTGGCAGAGCCGTTTCAGTGCCGCCCTGGCTGCACTTCTACGATCAGCCGCGACGGATGCTGAAGCTCGAGTGGCCCTTCCTCTCCTGAAGTACGCCCCCACCACCCAGAACTCGCGGGTGGCCGCGCTGCGTGTGGGCTCGGATGAGGATCCGAAAGCCGTGGCCATGGACAAGGCCATGGACCGCGAAGACCAGAACTTCGTGATCGAAGCGGCCTACCGCCAGATCTTTTTCCACG
>CAWUND010000130.1:0-4098 GCA_963923815.1 uncultured bacterium | reverse complement strand
CCCGGGGCATGGGCTACATGTTCCAGCGGATTCATCAAGCCGCCGAAGCGGCGGGCGTTTGAGCCCCGGGAGCACAGGCTCCTGGCTCAGAACCACTCCAGCTCGGCCTGCTCGCGGGTGTTGACCCGGGCTTGGGGGGTGGTGCGCTCAAACTCCATGCGGATGGAGCGTTCCTGCTCGCCGTCGGCGGCCACGGCACGGATCGGATAGAGCTGCTGGCCGTCGCGGAAGGGCACGTGCACCCGGAAGGTGCCGTCGGCATCGAGGGGGATCTGCTCATCGCCGATGAACAGGCTGGCGCTGGGCTCTGTGGCGCCGTACACGATCAGTTCGGCATCGGCCACCAGCCAGAAGGAGCGGGGCCGCACGATGCCGCTGCCGGATTCGCTGCGGCCGCTGGCCCACACCCCCACGCCGGAATCGCCAAACAGGCCGGCGCCGCCCTCCGAGTCGTATTCGTGCAGCAGCTCCGAGCCCACGCGGCGGCTGCGGGCCGGGCGCGCCGTGGCGATTTGGTACAGCTGCTCGTGCTGAACACCGCCACCACCCTGGGGCTCGGTGGCGGGGCCAATGGGGCCATCCAGCGTGAAGGGCACGAAGGCGTCGGCCACCCGCTGGCTGGGCTCCAGGGCCGGCACGTGGGCCACCGACGAGAAGGCCAGGGAGAACCAACCGCCATTGCGCAGGCGGTAGCCCAGCTCCACGCGGTAGTCGCGCCCATCCACGGGCATCGGCAGGAACCACTCCGTGGCGGCGGCATCCACCACCAGCTCCTGCAGGGCGTGGGGGTGGGATTGCTCGAACCCCAGGCCGGTCACGTCGGCCACCCGCAGACAGAGGCTGGTGGCACCCGCCTTGCGGGCGCGCTTCTGGTCGTCGGCCGAGATGCTCCAAAAGCAATAGGCCCACTGGGGATCGCGGGGCAGGAACACCACGTGGGTGGTGGCGGTCTCAGCGGTGAGGCCTGAGGCTTCAGCGGGAGAGGAGGCCTCACTGGAGATGGCACTGCGAACGGTGTCGCGAATGGCGGTGGGAACGAGCTTTTTGAGCCAGCCAAGGGGTTGGTTGCTCTGGGTCATGAGGCCGGGCTCCTCGTCAGGCTCGTTACGTGCCGTCATGTTCACCGAGAAACCCGCGATCCCGGCACTCCTGTCAGGAGTTGAGCACCGGCCTAGCTTGTGCAGGCCCCATGCGGCACAGGGATGTTGCGGATCCGCCCGCGGTTGCTGGCCCTGGTGGGGCTGATGCTGACCATGAGCCTGATGCTGAGCCTGCTGGGCCAGCCAGCCAGCCCCAGCCACCGGCTTCTGCCCAATCCCAACGTGCCGGCAAGCCAAACCATCCAGGTTGGCTTGCACATCAACAACATCTACAACCTGTCGCTGCGGGATAAAACCTTCACCGCCGACGGCTGGTATTGGCTCAACTGGTCGCAGCAGGTGCAAGACCAACTCGAACGGGAACAGATTCCAGTTCTGGAGATGGTGGAATTCATCAACCAAGTGGAGCGCTGGGACGCCAACATTGAACCCGACAGCAAGGAGCCAGAACGCACAAACGATGGCCGCTATCTGCAGTTGTTTCGATTTTCAGGACGGTTCTATGACGACCAGCAAAACCTGAGCCAGTTCCCCTTTGAATCACTCGAATTACCGATCACCATCGAAAGCAGACCAAATTCCTTTTCGATGGCTGATCAAGCCATTGTGTTGCAGCCCAGCACAGCGGGTCAGGAGGTGCTCGGGGATTCGGTGAGCCTCAATGGCTACTCCGTGAATGGGGTGGATGTGACCGAAGGGGTTCGTCAATCCAGCACGGCGTTCGGAGCGCAGGGCGATCTGGCCAAGCAATACAGCCAGGTGACCTACACGGTCGACTATCAGACCAACACCTGGTCGGCCTTCTACACCTATGTGGTGCCCTGGCTGGCGGTGATGACCACCCTGCTGTTGGCACCAAGCCTGGAAGGAGACCTCAAAGAACTGCGTTTGGCCATCCCCTCCACGGCCCTGCTCACATTTGTGTTTTTGCGGGAGTCGAGCAACAGCGCCCTGCCACCCCTCGACTACCTCACCTACATCGACAAGCTCTACATCCTTGGCTTTATGGCTTCAACGGTGTTGTTCTGCCTGTTTGTGTGGGGCACCAACCTGCTCTCCCGCATTCGCCCCGAGCAGGAGGCCGCCACGATTGCGCGCATCAACCAAGTGGATGGGGTCTATCAGCTGAGCGTGGCTGGAGGCATCGTGATCCTGTTGATCAGCGGGGTGCTGCAGCACTGACGGCAACAGGGGCCGGCCCATCAACTGGATATTTGCTCGTGGGTGAAAAACAAATCCGACTAGGTGTCTCCAGCCTTCCGCTGGCCACCCATGCCCCTGCCGCTGTTGCTGGCTGCGCTGCCCTTGGAACCGGTGGCAGCCGTGTCCAGTGGGCCCGTGCTGGTGTTGGAACGCACATCGCAGCGGCTGCCACGCACCGGTGATCCGGTGTGGGACCTGCGGCTGCAGATCCCGGGTGAGCCTGAGCGCCACTTCGCCGCGGTGAGTGGCCGCGCCGACCGGCAAACCGCCAACCGCCACCAGATGGGCAGTGAGGCCCCCCTGCCTGCCGGAAGCTATTGGATCGGCGCGGTGGAGCCCCTGGGCAACCACGGCCCCCGCGAGCTGGGCCCGATCTGGATCGGCATCGAGCCGCAGTTTGAAACCGGGCGGCGGGTGCTGGGCATCCACCTCGACCCCAGCGCCGGGCGCAACTGGAACAGCGGCACCAGCGGCTGTGTGGGCCTGATCCACGAACGCGACATGCGCACCCTGGCCGAGCTGCTGCGCCGCAGCGGCACCAGCACCTTGGTTGTGGCCAACTGAGGTGGTGGCCAACTGAGGGTGTGGCCAGCTCAGCCAACCGTGGCTAGAGCGGAAGTACCGCCGAGGCGAACCGCGGCCACCAGCAGGTTCACTGATCCAAGCCGGCGGCAATGGGCACCTGCATGGGTCGCACCATTCCTCACACCACCTGCCCCGGCCCCGCCGGGGCTTTTTGGTGGGCAGGCAAACGGTGGCTCGAGCTGAGATTGAGAACAGCAAGCTCGCAATCTTGGCGGCGCTGTCAGACTGATTTGATCAGTGGCTGCTCCTGGCGGCCGGGTGAGATGGCCAACCTCACGCTCCATGACATTCCAGACGACGTGCTGAGCCGTCTGGAACAACGCGCCCACGCCCACGGGCGCACCCTGAACAGCGAAGTGGTGGATTGCCTGAAACGCCAGGCCGCGAGCAGCACCGAGATGGAAACCTGGCTGCAAGAGGTGGAAATCTTGCGGGCCCAACTGCAGGGTGGCCCGATCCCCGTGGACGACCTGGTGGCCGCGACGGAGCGAGACAGCCATTGACGGTTGTCGTGGACACCAACGTGGTCGCAGCGTTGATGCTGCCGACGGCGTCAAGCCTGGATGTGGCCGAACAGTTTCGGCGTGATCCGGATTGGCGTGTGCCGCCGCTTTGGCGTTCTGAATTCCGCCATGTGCTCCTGAAACATGTGCGCGCAGACCTCCTGCAAGCGAACCAAGCCATCGCGCTTTGGCAAAAAGCCGTTGAACGCCTGGGGCACTGCGAGCACAGCGTCGATGGACAAGAGGTGCTCGCCATCGCCATTCGCTGGGGCTGCTCCAGCTACGACGCCGAATTTGTGGTGTTGGCCCAAGCGCTTGATTGCCCACTGCTGACGTTTGATCGAAGGCTGTTGGAGCTGTTCCCCGCCTTGGCCGTGAAACCAGAGAACTAGCTGCTTTGTTGCGCTGCTGGGGGCGCTGCACATCGGCCACAATCGGAGGCCGATCCTTCGGCACCGATGCCCACCGGCCCCGACACCCTGCTGCAGGCCCTGCGCTGGCGCTACGCCACCAAGGCCTTTGATGCCAGCCGCCGCATCGACGCCACCACCTGGGACGCCCTGGAGCAGGCCCTGGTGCTCACCGCCTCCTCCTACGGCCTGCAGCCCTGGAAGTTCCTGGTGATCACCGATCCGGCCATCCGCGCCGAGCTGCGGCCCCACTCCTGGAACCAAAGCCAAATCACCGATTGCTCCCACCTGGTGGTG
>CAWUND010000129.1:0-4120 GCA_963923815.1 uncultured bacterium | reverse complement strand
CGGGGTGGTTCACACCGGTTTTGCCGCCGATGGCGGCATCCACCATCGCCAGCAGCGTGGTGGGCACCTGCACCACGGCGATGCCCCGCAGCCAGGTGGCGGCGGCAAAACCCGCCATGTCGCCCACCACACCACCGCCCAGGGCCACGATCAGGGAGCCGCGCTCCAGTTTTTGGCGGAAGGCCGCGTCGTGGATCAGGGCCACGGTGGCTGGGGTTTTCTGGTCTTCGCCCGCGTCGATCTCCAGCAGCTCCGCCCCGTAACCGGCCTGCCGCAGGCTGCCCAACGCGATGGCCCCGTAATGGCGGTTCACCTCCGGATTGGTGACCACCAACACCTTGGTGCCCGCTTTGAAGCCCTGCGCCTGCACCTGGCTGCCCAGGGCCGCTAGGGCACCGGGGCCAATCACGATCGGGTAGGGGTTGGCGCTGAGCTCCACCGGGATGGTGCACAGGGTGCCGGGGCTGAGCGGCATCACCGTCATGGCCGGGGGTTGGGGTGGGCGGAGGTGGTGGGGCTGAGGCTAGGGCTCACCCGCCGCCAGCACCGCCAGCAGCGCTGTTCCGTAGCGCTCCAGCTTGGCGGCCCCGATGCCGGCCACCTGTGCCAAGTGCTCCTGGGTGGTCGGCCGCATGGCCGCCAGCTCCAGCAGGGTGCGGTCGTGGAACACCACATAGGGGGGCACCCCCTGCTCGCGGGCCTGGGCCAGCCGCCACGCCTTCAGGGCCGCCAGCAGGGGATCGCCCGGATCCAGGGCGACGCCATCGGCGTTGCCGGCGGCGGTCCCACGGCTGCGTCGGCTCCGCCGTGCCGCCGGCGTGGGCTCCGGCAAGGCCAGCTCCACCGGTTGCTCGCCGCGCAGCAGCGGTTTCACCCGTGCCTCCTCCCCGAAGCTGAGGCCGCCGCGGGCCTCCGGCGGCGACACCAACACCTCCAGGCTCTGCAGCTGGCGCAGCAGCGAGCGCCACTGGTTGCGGTCGAGTTCGCTGCCGATGCCAAACACGCTCAGCTGGTCGTGGCCCAGGCTGCGCAGCCGTTCGCTGTTGGCGCCTAACAGCACCTCCACCACATGGGCGGCGCCGAAGCGCTGCCCCGTGCGGTACACCGCCGACAGCGCCTTCTGCACTTCCACGCGGCAATCGCGCCTCTGGCGTGGCTCCAGGCAGCCATCGCAATTGCCACAGGGTTCCGCCAGCTGTTCCCCGAAGTGGCGCAGCAGCACCTGGCGCCGGCAGCCCGGGGCCTCGCTGTAGGCGATCAGGGCATCGAGCTTGCCGTGTTCGATCCGTTGTTGCTCCGGTGCGGCGGCGGAGTCGTCGATGAAGCGCCGCAGCTGGGGGATGTCTCCGGGGCCATGCAGCATCCAGGCCACGGCCGGCAGGCCATCGCGCCCGGCCCGGCCGGTTTCCTGGTAGTAGGCCTCAAGGCTCTTGGGCAGGTCCACGTGGGCCACGAAGCGCACATCCGGCTTGTCGATGCCCATGCCAAAGGCAATGGTGGCCACCACCACCACGTCGCTCCCCAGCCGGAACCGCTCCAGGGCCTGCCGCCGTTGCTCCGGCTCCAGCCCCGCGTGATAAGCCACGGCGTTGAGCCCTGCCTGTTGCAGCACAGCGGTGAGCTGATCCACCCGTGATCGCGAGCGGGCGTAGACGATGCCGGCCACACCCCGCTGCTCCGCCAGAAACGCCAGCAGTTGCTCGCGCGGCTGATCTTTGCTGCGCAGCAGATAGCGGATGTTGGGCCGATCGAAGCTGGCCAGAAACACCTGGCCCTGGCTGAGTCCGAGCCGCTCGACGATGTCCTCGCGGGTGCGGGGATCGGCGGTGGCGGTGAGCGCCAGCCGTGGCACCGCTGGGAAGCGCTGAGCCAGTTGATCGAGCTGGCGGTATTCGGGCCGGAAGTCATGCCCCCATTGGGAGACGCAATGGGCCTCATCGATGGCAAACAGGCTGATGCCCGGCCCCAGCCGCTCCAGCAGGTCTCCGGCCAGGAGCCGTTCGGGCGACACGTAGAGCAGCTTGAGGGTCTGCCGCTGCAGCTGGTCCCACACGGCACTGATTTGGGCCGGTTCCAGGGCGGAATGCAGGGCGGCGGCGGCCACCCCCGCCTGCTGCAGGGCGGCCACCTGGTCTTGCATGAGGGCGATCAGGGGTGAGATCACCAGGGTGAGCCCCGGCAGGCAGAGGGCCGGCACCTGGTAGCAAAGGGATTTGCCCCCGCCCGTGGGCATCAGCACCAGGCCGGATCCCCCCGCCAGCACGTGGCGCACGATCGCCCCCTGGGGGCCCCGGAAGGCGCGGTAGCCAAACACCTGCTGCAGCACCTGTTGCGGATCCACGGGGCTGGCTGTTCCGGCAACACCTCCCAGAATGCCCCGAGCGCCCCGGTGCCTGCCGCCTTGCCCCAGACCACCACCAGCCCCACCCGCACCGCCACGGCCTGGGGTTTCCTGGCGCCTGGGCTGGTGCTGATCAGCCTCTCGGTGCTGATCCCCGCCGCCATGGCCCTGGTGATGAGCTTCACCCAGAGCGGCCTCGATGTGAGCGAACCGCTGCGGTTTGTGGGCCTGGCCAACATCCGCCGGCTGCTGGCCGACCCGATGTTCTTCAAGGTGCTGGGCACCACGCTGATGTATCTGGTGGGGGTGGTGCCGCCGGTGGTGTTGGGCTCCCTGCTGCTGGCCGTGCTGGTGAATCGGCAGCTGCCGGGCATCCACTGGTTTCGAGCCGCCTTCTACACACCCGTGCTGGTGTCGATCGTGGTGGCCGCCATCGCCTTCCGCTGGCTCTACGCCGAAACCGGCCTGATCAATGGATGGCTCAGCGCGCTGATCGGATCGCGCTTCCAGCCCATCGGCTTCCTCACCAACCCCCTGCTGGCCCTGCCCTCGGTGATGGTGGTGACCCTCTGGAAGGGGCTCGGCTACTACATGGTGATTTTTTTGGCGGGTTTGCAGGGGATCCCCACCGACCTCTATGAAGCGGCCGAACTGGATGGCAGCGAGGGCTGGCGCAAACACCTCGACATCACCCTGCCGCTGCTGCGCCCGTACGTGACCCTGGTGGCGGTGATCTCCGCCATCGCCGCCACCAAGGTGTTCGAGGAGGTGTACCTGATGACCCAGGGCGGCCCCGCCGACGCCACCAAAACCCTGGTGTATTACGTCTACGACCAAGCCTTTGCTGAGTTGGAGATCAGCTACGCCTGCACCGTGGGCTTGGCCCTGTTTGTGATCGTGCTGCTGCTCAGCCTGGTGCGTTTCGCCTTCGCCGGCGACAAATCCCTGGCCTGAATGCGACATTGATTGATTGCGTGGCTGGGGCCATGGGCGCGGCGCCGACACTCCCGGGGGCCATCGGCATCGTTGGTGGGGGCCAGTTGGCCTGGATGCTCGCGGAGGCCGCCCAGCGCCGCGGGGTGGAGCTGGTGGTGCAGACCCCCAATCCCCACGATCCGGCGGTGGCCCTCGCGGCCCGGGTGGTGCAGGCCGATGTGCGCGATGCCCAGGCCACCCGCCAGCTGGCCCAGCAGTGTGGCGCCATCAGCTTTGAAAACGAATGGCTCGACCTGGAGGCCCTGGCTCCGCTCGAGGCCGATGGGGTGTGTTTTGTGCCCAGCCTCGAGGCCCTGCGGCCCCTGGTGTGCAAACGCAGCCAACGGCAACTGCTGCAGCAGTTGCACCTGCCCTGCCCCCGTTGGTTTGGCCTGGAGCAGCTGGGCGCTGCGGCCACCCCGGATCCCCACACCGCCGACGGCCCGCCCGCCCAGCCGCAGGCCCCCGCGGCACCGGCGCCCGCCGAGTCCACCGGGCCGGTGGCCCCCACCTTGCCGGAGGGATTCGCCTACCCGCTGATGGCCAAGCAGGCCAGCGGCGGCTACGACGGCCGCGGCACCGCCGTGCTGCGCAGTGATGCCGATCTGCAGGCCTTGGTGGAGCAGGTGGAGCCCGCCGATTGGATCGTTGAAGAGTTTGTGGCCTTCGAGCAGGAGCTGGCCCTCGTGGCGGCCCGCGACCAGGCGGGGGAGGTGGTGTGTTTCCCGCTGGTGCAAACCCATCAGCACCAACAGGTGTGCGACTGGGTGCTGGCGCCGGTGGAGGCCAGCCATGCCCTCCAGC
>CAWUND010000128.1:0-4145 GCA_963923815.1 uncultured bacterium | reverse complement strand
ACAGCAAGATGCCCCAGGCGCTCAACAACATGGCGGTGATTCACCACCACCTGGGCTCCATCGCCGAGGAGCAAGGCGAAACCGACGAAGCCGACCGCCGCTTCGACCTCGCGGCCGATTTCTGGACCAAGGCCATCCGTCTGGCCCCGAACAACTACATCGAGGCCCAGAACTGGCTCAAGACCAGCGGTCGCGGCAGCGTCGACGTGTACTTCTGATCAGTAGGCGCTGTACGACTTCTGCTCCACCAAGGTGGAGCCATAGCGCTGGTTGATCTGGCGCTTCAGCTCGGCGCGGCGGTCGTTGGTGCGGTACACGGCGCGGGCCAGGTCGATGAAGGCCTGCTCAAAGCAGCGCTGGCGTTCCTGCTCGCGGATGGCGTCCTCGATCTCCCAGAGCTGGCCATTCACCTCCAACAGCTGGGCCTCGAGGGCGGGATCCAGGGCCACCCCCGTGGCCTGCAGGGCCTGTTGCAGCAGCGCCAACTCCTGCTGCACGTGCCCGAGGGCCTCACCCCGCAGGTGCCGGGCCTTGATCTGCAGGATCGTGATCTTGTCCACCAGCTCCCCCAGCGACACCGGAATCGAAATCAGCATGGGGCGATCGCTCCGCTGCGGACCTGGGCCCCCAGGTTGGCGGCCATGGAGGTGATCAGTCCAGGCCAATCGCCATGGCGCGTCTGCCGCCACAGCCGCACCGTGGGGTACCAGAAGCTGCCGGAGCCTTCGAGCCCCCAGCGCCATTCGGGAATGGCCTTCAGCAGCACCCAGGTGGGGCGCCCCAGCCCGGCAGCCAGGTGCACCATCGCCGAATCGGCGCTGATCACCAGGTGGCACTGCTCAGCAATGGCGGCCATGTCATCGAAATCCCAGGCGGCATCCAGGGCGCCCTGGGCGCGGCTGAAGCGATCGCGGAACCCGCAGCGCTCCAGCTGATCCGCCCCAGGGCCGCGCTGCAGCGACACCAGGGTGAGCTCGGGGATGGCCGCCAGGGGCGCCAGCAGCTCCAGCGGCAGGGAACGGCCCCGCAGGCTGGTGGTTTCGTGGGCGGGGTCCCCCTGCCAATGCAGGCCCACCCGGAACGGGCCCGGATCGTTCGCCGCCGCCAACACCGCTTGCCAGCGTTGCCTGGCCTCGGGGGAGCAGCGCAGGGGCGGCAACGGCGGCAGGGGCTGGCTGGGCTCAAGCCCCAGGCGCCCCGGCAACGACAGCAGCGGCAGCCACTGCCCCCGCTTCAGGCCAGCGAGCTCGGCATGGGGCAGCACCTGATCCGCCAAGCCCGCCCGCTCGGCCAGCGGAGCCAGCTTGTCTTGCACGCTCAGCAGCACCGGGCAACCCCAGCGCTGCCGCACCAACGGCGCCAGGCGCATGAACTGCAGGGTGTCGCCCAGGCCCTGCTCACTCACCAACACCAGGGGCTCAGCCGCAGCCAGCGGGGCCCCATCCCACAGGGGCAGGGGGGGAAGCCCATGGGGCTGGATCGGATCGGCAATGGCGGAGCGGTAGTCGTACTGGCGGAAGCCCTGGCGGTAGTCGCCCTGCAGCAGCAGGGGATGGGCGAGGTTCCAGTGGGCTTCGGCATAGGTGGGATCGGCCGCCAGGGCGCGCCGGTACAGCGCCACCGCCTCCTGCAGGGCCCCGCCCTGGTTGCGCAGGTTGGCCAGGTTGGTGAGGGCCTGGGGGTAGGCGGGATCCAGCTGCACCGCCTCCTGGAAGCAGGCCTCCGCCTGCTGCAGCTCCCCCCGTTGCACCAGCACCTGGCCCAGGTTGTTGTGCACCACAGGATCCCCGGGCTGCAGGGCCAGGGCCTGCCGCAGCAACGGCTCCAGCTCGGCGCTGCGCCGCTGCATGGCCAGCAGGGCCGCGAGGTTGGTGTACACCGCAGGGTTGGTGCTGCGCCGCTGCACCAGCAGGCGGTAGCTGCGCTCAGCCCCCTCCCAATCGCCCCGCTGCAGGCTGCCCTGGGCCTGCTGCTCCAGCTGCCGCTCCAGCCGCTGGGCGGCCCCGCGCGCCGCGGCCCCGCCACCGGCACCAAAGCCCTGGGAAGGCGCCATGGCGATCAATCCCCCTGGGCAGGGTTAACCCCGAGGGCCTGCACCAGGGCCTCCGCCACGCCGCCGGCCTCCAGCAGCTGCAGATCCAGGCCCGCCGCCATCCGCGACAGGCCGCTCCCCCGCGGCACCACGGCCCGGCGGAAGCCCAGCCGTGCGGCCTCCTGGAGGCGCTGCTCCAGCTGGGCCACGGGCCGCAGCTGCCCCCCCAGGCCCAACTCCCCGATCAGCACCGTGCCGGGGGGAAGGGTGAGGTCGCGGTAACTGGCCACCACCGCCGCGGCCACCCCCAGGTCGGCCGCCGGCTCCTCCACCTCCAGCCCCCCCGCCACCGCCAGGTAGCAATCGAAGCGGGAGAGGGGGAGCCCCAGGTGTTTCTCCAGCAC
The DNA here is from genome assembly GCA_963923815.1 of uncultured bacterium. Classification (GTDB taxonomy): domain Bacteria; phylum Cyanobacteriota; class Cyanobacteriia; order PCC-6307; family Cyanobiaceae; genus Vulcanococcus. The sequence continues at coordinate 1,709 of CAWUND010000128.1, read as the reverse complement.
CGCCAGGATCTGGTGCAACCGGTTGGTGCCGATGCCGGTGGCGGTGCGCCGGGGGCTGGCGTAGCTGGTGGTGCTCACCAGGGCCTGCAGATCCACCACCAGGGGCCGGGTGCCCTCGCAGGCCACGATCGTGGCGGTGCCGGCGCTGGGTTCATCGCTGCCCAAAAACAATTCACTGGGGTTGAGCACCTCCGCCAGGCCCTGACCGCGCATCTCAAACACCCCCAATTCATGGGTGGCGCCGAAGCGGTTCTTCACCGCCCGCAGCAGCCGGTGGCTGGCGAAGCGGTCGCCCTCGAAGGTGAGCACCGCATCCACCAGGTGCTCGAGCACCTTGGGGCCGGCCAGCATCCCCTCCTTGGTCACGTGGCCCACCAGCAGCAGGGCCGTGTCCTGCCGTTTGGCGATGCGGGCCAGGGCGGCCGCACATTCCCGCACCTGGGCCACCGAGCCGGGGGCACTGCCCAGCTCCCCGTCGTGCAGGGCCTGGATGCTGTCGATCACCGCCACCGCCGGCCGCAGGGCCTCCAGCTCCTGCAGCACCAGCTCCAGATCCGTTTCGGAGAGCAGCTGCAACCCCGCCCCCTCCGCAGCGCCGCTGCCCTGCTGCTCCACCAGGCGCCGCCAGCGCAACTTCACCTGCTGGGCCGATTCCTCAGCGCTCACGTAGAGCACCGAATGGCGCTGGGCCATGGCCTGGGCGCTCTGCAGCAGCAGGGTGCTCTTGCCGATGCCCGGGTCGCCCCCCAACAGCACCAGCGAGCCGGGCACCAGGCCGCCGCCCAGCACCCGGTCGAGCTCGCCGTAGCCGCTCTGCAGCCGCTCCAGCGGCCGCTCACCCACCGCCTGAATCGGCTCAGACCGGCGGGCCTGGGCAGGCATGGTGGCCTCAGCGGCGGCGGCCACCGGCCGGCGGCGGCGGTTGTCGGCGGCGGGGGCCGCTTGCTCCACCAGGGCATTCCAGCTGCCACAGCTGGGGCAGCGGCCGAAGAACTGGCGGCTCTGGGCACCGCAGCTCTGGCAGACGTAGGTGCTGGTGGCCCGGGCCAAAACGATGTATGAAGAAAGGTGGCTGCCGACGACTGCGGGAGCCAGACGACCTTTCAGTAGGTCGATCTACTTAACCCGTCGATCCACAGTGGCGCAATGACGGTCTCCACCGCCGCATCCACAGCCCCCAGCGCTTCGGCCAAGGAAACCATCCTCGTCGTCGACGACGAGGCCAGCATCCGCCGCATCCTGGAGACCCGCCTGTCGATGATCGGCTACCAGGTGGTGACCGCCAGCGACGGCGAAGAGGCCCTGGAGGCGTTCCGCCGCACCAGCCCCGACCTGGTGGTGCTCGACGTGATGATGCCCAAGCTGGATGGCTACGGCGTCTGCCAGGAGCTGCGCAAGGAATCCGACGTGCCGATCGTGATGCTCACGGCCCTCGGCGATGTGGCCGACCGCATCACCGGCCTGGAGCTCGGCGCCGACGACTACGTGGTGAAACCCTTCAGCCCCAAGGAGCTGGAGGCCCGCATCCGCTGCGTGCTGCGGCGGGTGGAGAAGGAGAGCGGCGGCGTGGGCATCCCCAACTCGGGGATCATCCAGGTGAGCGATCTGCGCATCGACACCAACAAGCGCCAGGTGTACCGCGGTGAGGAGCGCATCCGCCTCACCGGCATGGAATTCAGCCTGCTGGAGCTGCTGGTGGGCCGCAGCGG
>CAWUND010000127.1:0-4148 GCA_963923815.1 uncultured bacterium | reverse complement strand
CCCTCTGGCATGAGCGCGACATCAGCCACAGCTCCGTGGAGCGGATGATGCTGCCCGACTGCTCCGTCACCCTGCATTTCATGCTGCGGGAGATGACCGAGGTGGTGAAGGGCCTGGGGGTTTACCCCGACAACATGGCCCGCAACATGAACGTCTACGGCGGCGTGGTGTTCAGCCAGCGGGTGCTGCTGGCGCTGGTGGACAGCGGCATCAGCCGCGAAGACGCCTACCGGATCGTGCAGCGCAACGCCCACACCGCCTGGAACACCGAGGGGGGCAATTTCCGCGCCAACCTCGAAGCCGATGCCGACGTGACCGCTCGCCTCAGCCCGGCCCAGCTGGCGGAGTGCTTCTCCACCGACCTGCACCAGGCCAACCTGGACGTGATCTGGCAGCGGCTGGGGATCTAGGGCCCGCTGAATGGTTTGGGCACCCCCCAAGGGAGGTGCCCGCGCCCGCTACTTTCCCGGCCTGGAACGGGTGTCGCCAATTCCCGGCCTAGCGGACCCCACTGTTAGCGCCGCTGCGCCGTGGCGCCAGCCGTGCAGATGTACTGCTAAGCGCGGTGGTACGGGCCGCCCTGCTGGATCGACTGGGCCCGGTAGAGCTGCTCCAGCAGCAACAGGCGCGCCAGCTCGTGGGGGAAGGTCATCGGCGAGAGGCTGAGGCGCCAGGTGGCGGCGGCCTTGAGGGCCGGATCGAGGCCATCGGCACCGCCGATCACAAAGGCCAGCCGCTGCGAACCCGACCCCTGCAACCGCCCGGCGAAGGCCACCGAATCAAACCCCTGGCCCTCCTCGGTGAGCACCACCAGCTGTTCATCGGGCCGCAGGGCGGCGCGGATCGCCTCCGCCTCGCGGGCCATGCCGCCATCGCGCAGCTCCAGCACCTGCAGGCCGGGCAGGCGCTTGAGATACAGCGCCACGCCCTCCTGAACCCAGCCCTTGCGCAGCCGGCCCACCACCAGCAAACGGATCCGGGAGGGGTTGATCACTGCGCTGGCCCGCACCGTGCCTGCCAGGTGGCACGCTACCGGCAGCCGGCCCGCCCCCATGCCCCTGGCCCTGTTCTGGACGCCCTACGCCGACTGGATCTACACGGTGATCAGCACCGGCGGACTGCTGCTGGTGGTGTGGCTGGTGCTCAGGCCGCGGCCGTGACGGCGGGGTTGCGCTCGGTGGCGGGGTTGAGGCTGCCGCCGCCGGCCAACAGATCGATCGGTTCGCACACCGGGAAGCGGTTGATCGCCTTGAGGGCGGCGCGGGCATGGCTGCGCAGCTGCTCGCTGATGGCCTCGCAGTAGGGGATCTGGGCGAGCAGGTCGACGGTGCGGCGCATGATCCGCACCACATCCCCCTCATCGAGGGAGGTGTTGGCGATCAGATCGCTCCAGCTCACCCCCTTGGCCCAGGCGTACACCAGCCCCATCAACTCCGCCTCAAACCACACCGGCATCACCACGGACGCCCGCTCCTGCTGGCGCTGCAACTCGCGGCGGATGCCGCGCAGATCATGCAGGGCCTCCTCGGCGGCCGGCGGAATCGGGAAGCCGCTCCACAGGTCGGGGCGGTTCACCTCGGTGGAGAGCGCTTCAAGCACCGCCGCCAGATCCGGCGGCTCCAGCTCGTCGAGGTGGCCGCTCATCAGCGCCAACCCCAGCCACAGCTCGTTGTCGCCCCGCAGGGCCGCCACGGTGCGACCGATCTCGGTGGGATCCAGGCCCTCCTCCCCGGCCAGGCAGCCGAAGTGGCGCAGGATGTCGATTAGGGCCAGGAAGGTCTCCCAATGGCGGTTGGCGCGGAAGTGCAAAATCCGCTGCCGCTCGGCAATCTCCGCCTCCAGCTCCTCCATGCGGAAGCGCTGCTTCTTGAGCTTCTTGCGGTCGCCGGCGCCGTGGGCGGGATGCAGCTCCAGGGCCAACTCCAGCTCCCGCACCAGGTGCGCCTGGGCCTGCACCTCCCCGGCCAGGTCGTACTGGGGGGTGGTCATGTCGTGGCGGCGGGCCATGTGGGCCACCGCCAGGGCCAGCCCGCCGCTGGATTGATCCCCATGGCGGATCTCCCCGGAGCGGTGCAGCTCCGGCACCGGCAACTCCTTCACCTGCAGGCAACTGAGCTCCGCGTGCAGGCTCACCACGGCGCTGCAGGGCACCAGCACCCAGACGTTCTCATCGGTGAGGCAGCAGAGCAGCGGGAACTGGCCCGGCCCCTCCACCTTCTCCACGATCACCGCCGGGGTGACGCGGCCGCGCAGCACCGGCGCCTTGAGGCTCACCAGGGCGCCTTCGCTGGCGAAGCGCAGGGCCAGGGTGAGCTCATGGGCGAGGGTTTCCTCGGCCTGCTGCTGCAGGATCCGCAGCAGGCGGCGCTCCTCCCGCAGGCGGCCCCGCTGCTTTTCGTAGTCCTCGAAGTCGTCCCAGGCCACCTCCTGCACACCGCTGCTCAGCAGATCCAACTGCTGCCGCAGCTCGGCGATGCGGGCTTCGTCCTCCGCCAAGTCGAGGGTGGCCAGGTAACGGCCGAAGCTGCGCTCCACCAGCTCCTGGGCCTTGGCCAGGTCGTAGCGCTGCAGCAGGTTGAGCACCATGCCGTAGCTGGGGGTGAACTGGCTCACCAGCGGATCGGCGGGGCTGGTGGCCAGCTGGCCCGCCTCGCGCACCCCCTCAAAACGGCTCTGCACCGTGACCACATAGCCCTGGGAGTCGAGGCCGCGGCGGCCAGCCCGACCGGCCATCTGCAGGAATTCACTGCCCATCAGGGGGCGATGGCCGCGCTCGGTGCGTTTGGAGAGGGCGGAGATCACGGTGCTGCGGGCGGGCATGTTGATGCCGGCCGCCAGGGTTTCGGTGGCGAACACCACCTTCACCAACCCCTGCTGGAACAGCTCCTCGATCAGCTCCTTCCAGGCGGGCAGCACGCCGGCGTGGTGGGCGGCGATGCCCCGCAGCAGGGCGTCATCGTGGCCGCCATCGCGCACGGCCTCCGGCGTCGCGGCGATGAACGCCTCCAGGCGAGCGCGGATGCGGGCCTGCTCCTCGGGGGTCACCAGGCACACCTTGCCCAGGTCGCGCACCGCCTTGTCGCAGCCGCGGCGGCTGAAGATGAAATAGATGGCGGGCAGCATCTCCCGCTCGGCCATCTGGGCCACCACAAAGCCCAGGGGCGGCGCCTCGGGCTGGGGCGGTTTGGGGGTTTTGGGGCCCTTGCGCTTGTTGCCCTTCGGCGCTCGCCACACCTTGCAGTTGGGGTGCAGGCCCGTGCCCTCGTCGTTGAGCAGCGGATGCAAGCCCTTGGCGCTGCAGAAGCTGAATTGCAGCGGCACCGGCCGGAAATCGCTCATCACCAGGCGCGTGGGGCCATGCACCCGCTCGATCCAATCGGTGAGCTGCCCGGCATTGGCCACCGTGGCGGAGAGCGCCACCAGCTGCACCGGCGGCGGGCAGTGAATGATCGATTCCTCCCACACGGTGCCCCGCTGGGAATCATTCATGTAGTGGCACTCATCGAGCACCACCGCCTCCACATCCGCCAGCGGGTCATCGCCGGCATCGGCCTCCGCATAGAGCATGTTGCGGAAGATCTCGGTGGTCATCACCACGATTGAGGCCTCCCGGTTCACCGTGAGGTCGCCGGTCATCAGGCCCACCCGCTCGGCGCCAAATTGCTCGCGGAAGTCGCGCAGCTTCTGGTTGGAGAGCGCCTTCAGGGGCGTTGTGTAAAACACCTTCTGGCCATGGGCCAGGGCCCGGTGGATGGCGTACTCGCCCACCAGGGTTTTGCCAGAGCCGGTGGGGGCACTCACCACCACGGAATGGCCTTGGTTGAGCGCGTCGATGGCCTCCAGCTGGAAGTCGTCGAGCGGGAAGGGGAACAGCTGGTCAAGCGGCGGCACGCTGCCACCGCTCACGGGGGCACCGGGCTCCGTTGCACTGCTGCTAGGCATGGGGCGATCCTATGGGCTTCAGCCAGGCGGGGCGAAGCGGTGGCAACGGCGAGCGACGCAACGGCGGGCCCAGCCCATCCGGCGCCGGCCGACTGGGCCGCACCCCTGGCGGCGGACCTGCAGGCCCTGGATCCCCAGCGGCGGCGGCGGCTGCGCAGCCTCGAACCCTGTGGCGGCGCCAGCCTGCGCGCGGCGGAGGGGCCGGG
>CAWUND010000126.1:0-4161 GCA_963923815.1 uncultured bacterium | reverse complement strand
CCCACACCCGTGGGCTGCGCCAGCGGGTGGAACAGGGGATCGCCAGCCTGCGGGATCGCCACGACCGGGAGCACGATTCCCACGGCCAGGGGCTGGAGTCGAATGTGCCGCCGGAACGGCTCAACCAGCTGATCACCGAAAAAATGGCCCGCGGCCTCGACGACTGGCAGGCCTTCAGCGCCGCCTGCCGCGAACTCGGCGGCAAGGTGGTTGAGGCCGGGCCTGAAACCAGCTGCCGGCGCTGAAGGCCCGTGACAAGATGGGCGCCTTCGCACGCAGCGCCCTCCATGCAGCCCGGTGATCAGGTCACGGTCAGCCAGAGCGTTGTGGTGTACCACCACCCCGAACACCGGGGCCAGGCCTTCGATCTCAAGGGCCAGACCGGGGAGGTGTTCCAGGTGCTGAACGATTACAAGGGCCGCACCATCAGCCCCACCCTGCCGGTGATCGTGGCCTTCGGCCGCTTCCGGGCCCACTTCCGCAGCGACGAGCTGGAGCCGGCCAGCTAGGCCCAGCCGGCTAGCCCGCTTCCTTCAGCAGGAACACCCCCTCCTCCCCATCGATCTGCTGCAGGCAGAGGGCGATCACTTCCTGGCGGCTGGTGGGCACCACCCGGCCACAGAAATCCGGCTGAATCGGCAATTCCCGGTGGCCCCGATCCACCATGGCCAGCAGGGCCACCCGCCGCGGCCGCCCCCAGGGCTGCAACGCCTCTAGGGCGGCGCGCACGGTGCGGCCGGTGAAGATCACGTCGTCCACCAACAGCACCTCACGGCCATCGAGGCTGGCGGGCAATTGGGTGGGGGGGGCCAGGCGTGTGCCCACCCGCTCCAGATCATCCCGGTGGAAGGTGGGGTCGAGGCTGCCGCAATCCACGGGATGGCCACACAGGTGCTCCAGGCGCTGGGCGAGCACCTCCGCCAACGCCACCCCGCGGGTGGGGATGCCCAGCAGCAGCAGCTGGCGGCTGTCCACCAAACTTTCCAGCACCTGGGAGGCCAGGCGGTTGAGGGTGCGATCCAGCTCCGCGGCGGAGAGGATCTCAACGCGATCGGCGGCCATGGCGGAGGGGGACGGAACGGCTGTAGCCAAAAGCTGACGCAACCGGGATCACGGCGGGATCACGGATGGGAGCAGGGTAGGTTGGGTTCAGAAGGCGTCGCGGAAGCAGGCAGGATTCACCGGGTGACCGCTGTACCGTCCACCGAGTCCACGGGCCAGGAATCCCCGCATCCCCATCGCGCTCAACAGGGCCGCGTTGCCCCTGTGGTGCTCTGCATCCTGGATGGCTGGGGCTACCGCCACGACGACGAGCACAACGCCATCCGGGCCGCTGAAACCCCGGTGATGGATGCCCTCTGGCATGCCTATCCCCACACCCTGATCGAAGCCAGCGGCGCCGATGTGGGCTTGCCCGACGACCAGATGGGCAATTCCGAGGTGGGCCACCTCACCATTGGTGCCGGCCGCATCATCCGCCAGGAGCTGGTGCGCATCACCCAGGCGGTGCGGGACGGCAGCCTCAACGACAATCCAGAACTCAACGCCCTGGCCGACCAGCTGCTGGCCAACGGCAAGACCCTGCATCTGATTGGCCTCTGCTCCGACGGCGGGGTGCACAGCCACATCGACCACCTGGGGGGCCTGCTGCACTGGGCCAAGGGCCGCGGGCTCACCGACGTGTGCGTGCACGTGATCACCGACGGTCGCGACACCCCCACCCAAAGCGCCCCGGGCTTTGTGGCCACGCTGCAGCAACAGATTGCCGCCGCCGGCGTGGGCCGCATCAGCACCCTCTGCGGCCGCTATTGGGCCATGGACCGCGACAACCGCTGGGACCGCACCGAAAAGGCCTACCGCCTGTTCACCGAAGAGGGTGAGACCAGCCCGCTGGCCCCGCAACAGGTGCTGGAGGAGGCCTACGCAGGGGGCACCACCGACGAATTCATCGAGCCCACGCGCCTGGCCCCTGGGGCGATCCGCGACGGCGATGGCCTGGTGTGCTTCAACTTCCGCCCCGACCGGGTGCGCCAACTGGTGCGGGCGCTGGTGGTGCCGGAGTTCAACAGCTTTGAACGGGAGCCCATCCGCGACCTGCAGATGGTCACCTTCACCCAATACGAGGCGGGCCTGCCCGTGTCGGTGGCCTTCCCTCCCGAATCCCTCGATGGCCTGCTGGGGCAAGTGGTGTCGGAATCCGGCCTGCGCCAGTTCCGCACCGCCGAAACCGAGAAATATCCGCACGTCACCTATTTCATGAACGGGGGCATTGAGCAGCCCTACCCCGGCGAAGACCGCCACCTGGTGCCCTCGCCCCGCGTGGCCACCTACGACCAGGCACCGGCCATGTCGGCCGATCAACTCACCGACAACTGCATCGCCGCCATCAACAAGGGCGTTTACTCCCTGGTGGTGATCAACTACGCCAACCCAGACATGGTGGGCCACACCGGCGAGATGGAGGCCACCGTGGAGGCCATCGGGGCCGTGGATCGCAGCGTGGGCCGGCTGCTGGAGGCCACCAACCGCATCGGAGGCACCCTGCTGGTGACCGCCGACCACGGCAACGCCGAACTGATGGAGGGCCCCGACGGCCGCCCCTGGACCGCCCACACCACCAACCCGGTGCCGGTGATCCTGGTGGAGGGGGAACAGCGCAAGCTGCCCGGCCATGGCAACGCGCTCGAGCTGCGCAGCGGTGGCGGCCTGGCGGACATTGCCCCCACGGTGCTGGAGATCTTGGGGTTGCCCCAACCGGCCCGCATGACCGGCCATTCCCTGATCGTGCCCCTGGGCAGCCCCGTGGTGCCCAGTCGCATTCCCCAGACCCTGGGGGTCTGAACGGCTGATTAGGCTCCACCCATGCTTCAAACCACCGTCACCTGGATCTGGCTCAGCAGCGGCGTGCTGCTGGTGATCAGCGTGTTGCTGCACAGCCCCAAGGGCGACGGCATGGGGGGCCTCGCCTCCAGCGGCAGCTCCATGTTCAGCAGCGCCCGTAGCGCCGAGGCCACCCTCAACCGCATCAGCTGGACCCTGCTGGCCATCTTCCTGGGCCTGGCCGTCGCCCTGAGCGCCGGCTGGCTCAAGGGCATCTGAGTTCGGAGCTCCCGTGATGACCCGCCGCGGCCTGTTGGCACGCCTGCTCAGCCTGGGCAGCCCCCTGCTGGGCGCCCAAGCCGCCGAGGCCGCCAGTGCGGCCACCGATCCGCGCTGGCAGCTCAGCGATGCCCAATGGAAGGCGCGGCTCAGCCCCGCGGCCTATGCGGTGCTGCGCCAGGAGGGCACCGAGCGGCCCTTCAGCAGCCCCCTGAATGCGGAAAAGCGGGCCGGCATCTTCCACTGCGCCGGCTGTGATCTGCCCCTGTTCAGCTCCGAGGCCAAATACGACAGCGGCACCGGCTGGCCCAGCTTCTGGCAGCCCCTGGCGGGCGCCATCGCCACCAAGATCGACTTCAAATTGATCGTGCCCCGCACCGAATACCACTGCAAACGCTGCGGCGGCCACCAGGGGCATGTGTTCGGGGATGGCCCCCGCCCCACCGGCAAGCGCTACTGCAACAACGGCGTGGCGCTCACGTTCCGGCCCTCCTGAGGCGGGCTCGCAGCTGAAGCCAGCCCAACAAAAAGGCGCCCCCGCGGGGGCGCCTGGATCCAGGAGGGGGGCTGATGCCCCCCGACCCTGGGCTCAGTAGTCGAAGTCGCCGCCGCCCATGCCGCCACCGGCGGGAGCAGCTTCCTTCTTCTCGGGCATGTCAGCCACGATGCACTCGGTGGTCAGCACCATGCCGGCGATGGAGGCGGCATTTTGCAGACCGGAGCGGGTCACCTTGGCGGGGTCCACGATGCCGGCGGCCAGCATGTCGACGTACTCGCCGGTGGCGGCGTTGTAGCCCTCGGTGAAGGGCTTGTTCTTCACGTGCTCGGCCACCACGGCGCCGTTGGCACCGGCGTTCTCAGCGATGCGCTTGAGGGGAGCGGTGAGGGCGGAAGCCACGATGGTGGCACCGATCAGCTCTTCGCCGGAGAGGTTGGAGGCGGCCCACTGCTCGAGGGCGGGGGCCAGGTGGGCCAGGGTGGTGCCACCGCCAGGAACGATGCCCTCTTCAACGGCCGCCTTGGTGGCGTTGATGGCGTCTTCCAGGCGCAGCTTCTTGTCCT
>CAWUND010000125.1:0-4165 GCA_963923815.1 uncultured bacterium | reverse complement strand
TGTTGGTGCAGCTGCTGCTGATCACCACCCAATGGGCCCACGGCGGTGATGCGGCTGGGGTGGGCTTCGCGGCCGACCTGGCGGCGGCGGTGCTGCCCATCTCCGGCGCCCTGATCTGCGGCTGGCTGCTGCTGCAGCCGCTCACCGGCAGCATCGCCGACATCGCCGCGTCGATCTTTGCGCTCTTTTATCTGGGCTTCCTGCCCAGCTACTGGATCCGCCTGCGCGACCTCACCGACCCGGCCCTCACCCCGCGGCTGGCCCACCTGGGGCTGAGCTCCGGCATGGTGCTGATGCTGATGGCCTGTTTGTTGATCGTGGCCACCGACATCGGCTCCTACGTGCTGGGGCGCCGCTACGGCCGCCGGCCGCTGTCGCCGATTTCCCCCGGCAAAACCCTGGAGGGGGCCCTGGGGGGCCTGGGCTGTGCGGTGCTGCTGGGGGCCGGGTTTGGGGTGCTGCTGGGCTGGCACGGCGGCTGGGCCGCCGGCGGGCTGTTGGGGGCGGTGGTGGCCCTGTTTGCCCTGGTGGGCGACCTCACCGAATCGATGATGAAGCGCGATGCGGGCGTGAAGGATTCCGGCGACCTGCTGCCGGGCCACGGCGGCATCCTCGATCGGATCGACAGCTACCTGTTCACCCCGGCGGCCTTCTACACGGTGGTGACGCTGCTGGAGCCGCTGATTCGCTAGGGCGACACCCGCGCCGTGCCGTGCAGTTGCAGCAGCCGGCCCTCCAGGTTGGCGCTCTGGATTTGGATGTTGGGGTCGCCGGGCAGGGCCACCCGCTGCTCCCCTTCGGCGCGGCGCAGCTCCAGGTGGCCATCCACCGCCTCCGGCAGGGTGTCGCAGGCCATGCCCTGGGCCTGCAGCACCAGCCGATCGCGCTCGATGCGCACCTCCTGCAGCGGCGTGAGCCCCAGCAGGCTTTCCGCCAGTTGATCCCCCAGGCCCCGCCACTGGGGCATGCACAGGGAGCGGCCCAGGCCGGCGGCGGTGAAGGCCACGTAGCCCTCGATCTGGAAGGCGTGGTGCAGCTGCACCGCCTGGCCCTTGAGCAGGTTGCCCACCTGCACCTGGATGGCGCTGCTGCGCAGCTCCACCATCTCGAGCTCCAGCTCGCTGTACACCACCCGCCGGGCCACCAGGCTCACCCCCTCCAGCCGGCCCCGCAGCAGCCCCAGGGCCGAGCCATGCAACTGCAGCTCCAGGCTTTCCACCGCATCGCACTGCTGCCGGATCCACAGCTGCAGCCCGCTGGCCAGCAGGTTGAGCACGGGGGAAGACTCAGTCATGCCAGAGGCGGGCCACGGTGGCGGGCTGGTCGATGTGCGGCAGATGGCCGCACCCCTCCAGCTCGGTGATGCGCTCTCCTAACAGAGATTGCACATCCTGTTTCTGCGGCCGGCTGAGGATGCGGTCGTCGCGGCCCCAGATCACCTGGATGGGTTGGGGCGGCAGGGGGCTGCCGCTGCCGGCGAAGCCGCCGCTGCGGGCAAAGCTGGCCAGGGCGCCGGCCCAGTTGGGGCAGCGCAGGTGCAGCGAGGCGATCTCCAGCTCGGCGGGGCCCACGTCGCGGTCGGGTTGGGCGAAGGCGGTGCGGCAGAGGCCGCGGCGGATGGCGGGCAGCCCCAGGAAGCGGGCCCCCAGCTGATCCAGCAGCGGCGGCACCGGCATCGGCTGGCCGCTGAGGCCCGCCGGGGCCAGCAGCAGCAGCCGCTCCACCTGCTGGGGCCGGCGCCGGGCCAGCTCCATGGCCACCGCTCCGCCCATGGAGGCGCCGATCACGCCCACCTGGGCGGCGCCGCTGCGCTCGAGCACCGCATCCAGCACCCGCTCCAGGTGCTCCAGCACCACCTGGGGGCTGTAGCGGCCCCCCTCGGGGCGCGGGCAGAAGCCAAACCCGTGCAGATCAGGGATGAACAACTCATGCTGCGGCGCCAGCAACGGCGCCAGCCGCCGGAATTCCAGGTGGGAGCTGTCGAAGCCGTGGAGCAGCAGCAGCGGCGGGCCCTGCCCCAGCACCGCCACGGGCCACTCCCCCTCCAGGGATGGCAGCGGCCACCACTGCACCGCCGCCGCCAGCCGCTGCCCCAGGGGATCCAGCAGGGTGCGGGCGGCGCGCTCCAGCAGGGCGCGGTTGGCCGGTGCTGCCTGCATTTAGGCGGCGGCGGCCGTTTGGCCCACGGTGGTGCTCACCATGGCGGCCAACAGGTCGCTCGGGCCCACCGGGAAGGGCAGGTGGTGCAGATCGGAGCCGGGCCGGCAGGCGAAGGCGGCGGCGGCGTTGAGCTCCTCCAGGCTGGCCTGGCCCAGCCCCAGATCCGCCAGGCTCACCGGCAGCCCCAGGGCCTGGAAGACGGGCAGCAATTGGCGGCGGGCCTGGGCCGCCAGGCCGTTGCCGCCGATCACCTCCTCCAGCCGCAGCTGCACCAGGATTCCGTAGCCCACCTTTTCGCCGTGCAGCTGGCCGTGGCTGGCCGCCAGTTGGGTGAGGCCGTTGTGCACCGCATGGGCCGCCACCGTGCGGCAACGGGCGCCGCCGATGCCGCCGATCAGGCCGGCGGTGAGGCCGCAGGCCTCCGCCACCCGGGCCCACGCTTCCGAGCCGGGCTGCTGCAGGGCCGCCTCCGCCTCCAGCAGCAGCTGGTCGCGCAGCACCCGGGCCTGCTGCACCGCCTGCTGCACCAGCCCGTCGCTGCTGGCGCCACTGCTCACCGAGGCCTCGTACCACTTGGCCATGGCGTCGGCGATGCCGCTGGCCAGGGTGCGGGGGGGCGCTTGCTGGATCAGGTCGTGGTCAAACACCAACAGATCGGGGCAGCGATCCAGCGCCACATCCCCTTCAAAGGCCCCCTGCTCGGAATAGAGGTTGGCCAGGGCCGTCCAGCCGGCGCAGGTGGCGGCGCTGCTGGGCACGGTGATGCAGGGCAGCCCCAGCCGGTGGGCCAGCAGCTTGCCGGCGTCGAGCACCTTGCCGCCCCCCACCGCCAGCACCGCATCGCAGGCCGCGGTGGTGCAGGCGTGGGACAGCCGCGCCAGGTCGCTCTCGCAGCAGTCGTGTTGCAGGCAGGCCGCCACCGGCTCCAGCCCCGCGGCCCGCAGCTGCCCCTCCAGCCCTTGCCGCAGGGCCGTGGTGGCGGCGCTGCGGCCCAGCAGCAGCGGCCGTTGGCATAGGGCGGTGATGGCGGGCAGGGCATCCGCCCAGGCGCCGGGCCCGCGCAGCACCCGCGCCGGAGCGATGGCGTGGCTCTGGGTGGTGGCTTGCTGCATGGCCCGCCGAAACCGCCAAATTCCAATCCACCACTGTAGAAGCGCTGCCCCTTTCGCCGCAGGCCGGCGGCGCTTGGCCCCAATGGGGCGTTATGGCGCCAGATTGGAGCCATCCAAGGGCATCGGCATGGCCAGGCGGCAATGGCGCACGCGGTTGGCGGACACGCTGATCCGCTGGGGGGCGGCCCTCAAGCCCGCCCCGCCCTTTGTGCCGCCCCCCACGGTGCTGAGCCCGCAGCTGCCGGATGCCCGCCAGCAGGCCGCCACCAGCCAGTTGCCGGGGGTGCGCGAGCCCCTCTCGATCGAGGAGGCGGTGCGGGAGCGCGACCTGGCGGTGCTCAAGCGCGAGGCCAGCGATGCCCTGGCGGCCCTGGCCGCCGCCCACGCGGTGGTGACCTCCGCCCGCCTGGCCCAGCTGCACAACCTGCGCCAAGCGGTGGAGCGCGGCGAGCTGGAGGAGCAGGAGATGGTGGATTTCGCCGGCGATTACCAGGCCTGGCAGAACGACCAGGTGCGCCTGTTTGATGCCCTCGCCCTGGTGTTGGGCATGGCGGTGCCGGAGGGCGGCGCCTTTGAGCAAATCGACGACGACCTGCTCGAATCCGCCGAGGCCCACCTCACCGCCCTGGGGGCGGAATACCAGCGGCGGTTGCTCAGCGAGCAGTTTGAGAACGGCCAGAAGGAAGGCTGAGCGGCGGCTTGGGGCCCCTTGGGCGCGGCGGGTAAGGTGGCCGATTCCCGGTTTGTTTCGCGTCGAGGAGCGCCCCCATGACCATCCGCATCGGCATCAACGGCTTTGGTCGCATCGGCCGTCTGGCGTTCCGCCGTGCCGTCACCCTCGCGGATGTGCAGGTGGTGGGCATCAACGACCTGATCGACGTGGAGTACCTGGC